>JAGWIL010000251.1 GCA_028866335.1 Rhodospirillales bacterium | reverse complement strand
CCGGTCATGGCCCGCATGGCCATCTCCCAGCGTTGTATATCATCCCAAACTGGCTGATCAGTATTTTGCATTGGCTTATGCCCGCGTGGTTCTTCCCGATAGTCTGTACCGTTCCGGCGGTGTTATGGGGAGCGGGGGCCGCGCGGAAATCGATGCATTCAAGCGGGGGTGGTGTTTATTGCTTCAGGAAAGCTGTTCTTGCGCATGGTCCTTACCACATTCTACGTAAAAACATATTATAGTTTATAAACTTAAAATGTGTAAGCGGGCAATGCATGCCGCATGGATATGCGGCAATTGGTGGGACGGAATTTTGCCCGGCTGCGCAAGGCCAGGGGCTTGACGCAGGAAGAGGTTGAGGCGCGTTCGGGGGTCAGCCAGCAATATTTGAGCAGTTTGGAGCGGGGGCGGCGGAATCCAACCGTGATCACGCTGTATGAATTGGCGCGGGTGCTCGAAGTTACCGTGGCAGATCTGGTGCAGGTGGATGAGGAATGAGCCGCTCGGCGGATCGCCAAAAGCGCATCCTTTGCGGGTGCGCAACCAGGGGCTTGGCCCCGCTTGGTTATCTTCTCTCTGCCGTCTCAATGAAAATCACGGCTTTTGCCGACAATCCGCTCCTGGCGCGGATGGCCGGGGCGCCGGTTCGCGGGCGGGGCGGTGAGCGGCGTAAAAGCCTGGCACCAAAGTGCTAATGTGGCCAGATCATCCGGCCCGGCGCAGGCCAGGGAGAGAAAGCGGCGTTTCTGCATCCCATTCCTCCTTCAGGGTAAACAGATACGTCCCCGGCATGGCCCCCTTGGCGTAGAGCAGCTCCGCCCGTAACGCCGGTGCACGGGGGGTGCCTGGGGCCGGATGCACCATCCAGCGCGAGGCAAAGGCGGTGGAATCCTCCCGTGTTTGGCCGGGCGCGTGGCGCAGCACCAGCCCCAACCCGCCGCCTTGCTTTGCCGCCAAAGCCAAACGTTTGGCCGCCAGGCGCGAAAGGCCTTCGCACGCCACGACCGCTGCCATGCCGCCGTGCAAAGCCACTTCCGCCGCGCCCAGGGCTTCGGCATCGTCCTTCGCCTGGGCAAACAGGCAAAAGGCCGGATCAACCCCCGCCCAGGCCAGCCCTGGCGGGTACCAATCCGGCACGGTGCTCACCCACAGAACAGGCCTGGGCCCCCAGACCATTCCCAGCAGCAACGCCGCCAACCCCATATGTGCCGCCATTCCCGCCGGCGTGCGCAGCTCATGCACGGCTGGGCAGGTGTGCAGAAATGCCGGAAATGCAGGGGCACTAGCGAGGTGAGTGGAAGAGAACATAACAAGAACACTGAATCCACAACTCAGCCCAAGAGTCGAGTCGGGATTTGTGCGGCTATCTGTTGATTTCCACTGAGATCTGACCCGGGATTTTCATCGAGAATTGACCCGGGTTGAAGATATGTCCCGCGTAGCGCGGGACGGTCAAGGTACTGTGGATTTGTCCTTTCGGGTTTTGAGTTTGGCGGCACTGTCCTTGAAGCGGAAGCTGTCATTGCCGGTTTCGATGATGTGGCAATGATGGGTCAGGCGGTCGAGCAGGGCTGTGGTCATCTTGGCGTCACCGAACACGCCGGCCCATTCGCTGAAGCTGAGGTTGGTGGTGATGATGACGCTGGTGCGCTCGTAGAGCTTGGACAGCAGGTGGAAGAGCAGCGCGCCGCCTGACGGGCTGAATGGCAAGTAGCCGAGCTCGTCGAGGATAACGAGGTCGAGGCGGAGCAGCCGCTCGACCAGTTGGCCTGCCCTGTTCATTGCCTTCTCCTGTTCAAGAGCATTGACCAAATCGACGGTGGCAAAGAACCTGACCTTCTTGCGCTGGTGCTCAACCGCCTGCACGCCCAAGGCTGTGGCCATGTGGCTTTTGCCGGTTCCAGGGCCGCCGATCAGCACGACATTATCGGCACCCTCCATGAAGTCGCCGCGGTGCAGTTGGCGGATCAGGGCCTCGTTCACCTCGCTGGCGGCAAAGTCGAAGCCAGCCAGATCCTTATAGGCGGGGAACCGGGCGGCCTTGATCTGGTAGGAGATGGACCTGACCTCGCGCTCGGCCATCTCCGCCTTGAGCAACTGGGAGAGAATGGGCACGGCAGCATCGAAGGCGGGCGCGCCCTGTTCGATCAGCTCACCAACGGCCTGAGCCATGCCGAACATCTTGAGGCCGCGCAGCATCACCACCACGGCAGCACTTGCGGGATCATGACGCATGGCGCTGGCCCTTATCGCGAAGGGCGTCATAGCGCTCGACATTGGCAACCGGCTTGCGTGTCAGGCGCAGGGCCTGGGGCGCGTCGATGGGGGCTGCCGGCGGCGCCTTGCCGTCCGTCAGCCGGTGCAGAACGTTGATGACATGGGTCTTGGTGGCAACACCTGTCTCAAGCGCCAGTTCGACGGCACACAGCACCGCTTGCTCATCATGCTGGAGCACGAGGGCCAGGATCTCAACCATCTCCCGGTCGCCGCCAGGGCGCTTGAGCAACTGACCCTGCAATTGCCTGAAGGCTTCAGGCAGTTCGGCAAAGGGCGCGCCATTGCGCAGAGCCCCAGGCTTGCGCTGGATCACCGCCAGGTAATGCCGCCAATCATAGACCGTTCGCCCTGGCAGGTGATGACCGCGCTCTATAATCCGCGGATGCTCGCACAGAAGCTGCCCCTCCGCCGCGATAACGATCCGTTCCGGATAAATGCGCAGGCTCACCGGCCGGTTGGCGAAGGATGCCGGCACGCTGTAACGGTTGCGCTCAAAATTCACCAGGCAGGTCGGTGACACACGCTTGGTGTGCTCGACAAAGCCATCGAAGGGACGCCCCAATGGCATAAGGTTGGCAACCTCGGCGGCATGTACGTCGGCGATGGTGCCGGGCAGAGTGCCGTGCTGGATTTGCCCCCATTGCTCAATGCAGCGTGCCTCAAGCCAGGCGTTGAGCGCTGTCAGGTCAGGGAAGCTGGGCAATGGCTGCCACAGCCGGCGCCGCGCATCCTGCACGTTCTTCTCAACCTGGCCCTTCTCCCAACCGGACGCCGGACTGCAAAAATCCGTCTCAAACAGATAGTGGCTGGCCATGGCGGCAAAGCGCGCATTGACCTGCCGGGCTTTGCCTGAGCCGATGCGATCGACCGCGGTCCTCATGTTATCGAAGATGCCCCGCTGGGGAACGCCGCCCAGCACACGGAATGCCTGGGCCAGTGCGTC
>JAGWIL010000250.1 GCA_028866335.1 Rhodospirillales bacterium | reverse complement strand
GTCTCCGGCAGCCCCAACTCCCGCCCCAACGCGCGGACTTCGTCCTTGAACAATTCCCGCAATGGCTCAACCAGCTTGAGCGTCATATAGTCCGGCAAGCCACCGACATTATGGTGCGATTTGATGGTAACGGAAGGACCGCCGAGGGCGGAGACGGATTCGATCACGTCCGGATACAGCGTGCCCTGTGCCAGGAACTCAGCCCCGCCAAGCTTCGTGGCTTCCTCATCGAACACATCAATGAAGAGCTTGCCGATAATCTTGCGCTTGGCCTCAGGGTCCGTCACGCCCTTCAACTCGCCCAGGAACAAATCCGCCGCATCGCGGTGGATCAGCTTGATATTGAACTGGTCGCGGAACACCTTCACCACCTCGTCCGCCTCACCCGCGCGCAGCAGGCCGTGGTCGACGAAGATGCAGGTGAGCTGGTCACCTATCGCCTCGTGAATGAGGGCGGCGGCCACGGAGGAATCGACACCACCGGAAAGCCCGCAGATGACGCGGCCCTTACCCACCTGGGCGCGAATTTTCTCAATCTCGGCATGGCGGAAGCTCGCCATCGTCCAATCACCGGAAAGGCCGCAGACCTTATGGGTGAAGTTCTTGAGCAACTGAGCACCATGCGGGGTGTGCACCACCTCCGGATGGAACATCATGCCGTAATATTTGCGCTCGTCATTGGCGATAAGGGCATAGGGCGCACCCTCGGAAACCGCGACGGTTTTAAAGCCCGGTGGCGGGGCGGAGATATGGTCGCCATGGCTCATCCACACCTGCTCACGCGCGCCGACGCTCCAGGTGCCATCGAATAATTCGCAATCGGCCACCACCTCGATATGCGCCCGCCCGAACTCACGAATCTCAGCGCCCTTGGCCTCACCGCCCAACTGCACGCACATGGCCATCTGGCCGTAGCAAATGCCCAGAACCGGCAAGCCGGAGGAGAACACCCAGTCCGGCGCGCGGGGGCTGCCTTCATCGGCAACGCTGGCCGGTCCGCCGGAGAGGATAATGCCAGCGGCGCCAAAATCGCGCATGCGCTGAACATCCGCGTTGAAGGGTAGAATCTCGCAATAAACGCCGCTTTCGCGCACACGCCGGGCGATAAGCTGTGTCACCTGGCTGCCGAAATCCAGGATCAGAATTTTCTGGTGGTTCATGCGCCCAACTAGAGCGCAGGGGCTGTTTTGGCAACAGATACGGGGCGCGGTTCAGGCATTCACGTCAAGCAAGGTCTCGATCGGGTCCCAGGCAAAGGCGATTTGTGGAATATCTTCCCCGCCAACCCAGGTGGTGCCGCTGGCGATCTGCTTGCCGCCAAGATGCTGGTAGAAATAGCGGGACGGATTTTCGCTAAGCACCCAGGCAAAAACGGAGCGGCAGCCAAGCTGGGTAAGATGCTTGGCGGAAGCAAGGAGCAGTTGCTCGCCCAGGCCACGGTCCCGGAAATCATCCAGCACATAAAGCGTTTCGACCTCGCCTTCGCCAAGCCGCCCCTCGCGGCTGCGCACGGCGGAAGAAAAACCGAGAATCGGCGGGGCTGCACGCTCCCCATAGCTGGCGGCCACGTGCAGCCCCAGCCCAAGCCGGATGCCATGTTCATAATAACTGGCGAGGCGGGAGATGGAGAGTTTGGCCAGATAATCTTCCGGCAGCACATTGGCATAAGCGCTGCGCCAGGTTGCGACGTGAACAGCGGCAATACCACTTGCGTCTGACAATCTGGCGCGGCGGATGGAGATCAACTGGCGCGCACCATTATGGCGGCGAAGAAACCATCCGTACCATGTTTGGCGGGTGAAAGCCGCAGATTAGGGCTCCCGCGCAGCGCCTCAGGCGCTTCCAGGGGCAGGGGGGTAAATTCAGGGTGACGCGCCATGAACGCCTCCGCTTGAGCCTCGTTCTCATCTTGCAGCACGGAGCAGGTGGCGTAAACCAGCTTGCCGCCCGGCTTCACCAATTTTTGGGCGCGGTCGAGAATCTCTGCCTGTTTGACGGTAAGCTCAGCAAGGTCTTGCTCTGAAAGGCGCAGCCGCGCATCCGGGTTGCGGCGCCAGGTGCCGGTGCCGGTGCAGGGTGCATCCACCAGCACGCGGTCGAATTTCTTTTCCTGGCGCTTTACCCATTTATCGCCGGGCTCCAGCAAATGCCGCTCGGCATTATGCACGCCAGCACGGCGCAGGCGCTTGATGGCGCCTTCCAGCCGCGGCTCGGATACATCACAGGCCACGATATGGCCCTTATTGCCCATGCCCATGGCGATGGCGAGAGTCTTGCCGCCCGCCCCCGCGCAAAAATCCGCCACGCGCATACCCGGCTGGGCATCCAGCGCAAGGGCGATGAGCTGGCTGCCTTCGTCCTGAATTTCCACCAGCCCTTCCTGGAACGCCTTGCCAGTGGTGATGGATTGGCGGTTTTTCAGGCGCAGGCCCCAGGGCGAATAAATGGTGAGCTCGGCCGTCAGCCGCTCGGCCGCCAAGGCCAGCAAGGCGTCGTCGCGGGTGCCTTTCAGCAGGTTCACGCGCAAATCCAGCGGTGCCGGCTCATTCATCGCCGCCATTTCCGCCGCGAGGGTAGGGCCAAACTGCGCACGCAGCTTGGGCAGAATCCAGTCTGGCACCTCGAATTTCACCGCCTCCGGCATGTCCGGGTGTTCCAGCGTGCGGGTGGAAAGCTTCTCCAGCACCGTCATTTCCGCTGCTTCCAGTGTTGGCGGTCCGTACCGGCCGGAAAGGAAGGCGGCGGCGATTTTATTGGGTGTCTGGCCGGTAAACAATGCCTGGGTCGCAAGCAGCAGGCGCGGGGTGTGGGGCGCCCGGCAGTAATCCAGCCACCAGCCAAGATGCCGCCTGGTGCGCAACACGCCCCAGACGAGCGTGCTAACGGCCCGCCTGTCTCCGCCGCCGATGAAACGGCGGGTGCGGAAAAAATGGTTGGCCACCGCATCCGCAGGGCGTGGGTCTGCCTCAATGAGGCCAAGAAGGTCGATGGCGGCGGCAAGTTGTCCGGCGGGTGTCATGGGCAACCCGTCGCGGATGGCGGGCGAGGCGTCAAGGGCTGGCAAACGAGGAGATGGTGCTCCCGGCAGGACAAATTATTTTTTAAATTTTCTTATAAAACAAAATATTATAGCTTTTTTTAAAAAATTTAACGTCAGTTTGGATGACTGATCTTGCTTCCGCAAAAAGAATAAAAAACCAAAATTTTTGTGCGTCGTTGAATTATACCA
>JAGWIL010000249.1 GCA_028866335.1 Rhodospirillales bacterium | reverse complement strand
CAGCACCGCCGTGGGCGCAATCCAGGCCGTGGGGTGAATCTGCGGTTTCAAATCACCCAGCGCGTAAAGCAACCCGCCGGGGCGCTGTGCTTCGCTCATGCCCCTAATCCCAACATCAGTTTTATGTTCTGCACCGCGGCCCCGGACGCGCCTTTGCCAAGATTGTCCAGCCGCGCGACCAGCACCACCTGCCCCGCCGCCTCATTGGCGCAGATGAATATTTCGAGACGATCGGTATCATTCAGCCCCTGTGGGTCCAGATTCGCCCCCCAGATGCCACGCTGCACGGCGATATTTTCCACCCCGGCGTAGTAATTGGCATAAGCATCCGCCAGTTGCGCCGCGCTGCCCGGTTTGGCGAGCTGCTCCAGATGCAACGGCACACAAACCAGCATCCCTTGCGCGAAATGCCCCACGGAGGGCACGAAAACCGGCGCGCGGGTAAGCCCGCCATAACGCATCATCTCTGGCAGATGCTTGTGCTTCAGCCCCAGCGCGTAAAGCTCGAAGGCCGGGCCGCCAGCTTCCTCATGCTCTGCGATCATCGCCTTGCCGCCGCCTGAATAGCCGGAAACGGCGTTAATGGAGAGTGGTGCATCCGCCGCAAGCAGGCCAAGAGCGGTGAGCGGGCGCAAAATTGCGATGGCACCCGTGGCGTAACAGCCGGGGTTGGCCACGCGCGCGGCCCCGGCAATCTTCTCTGACTGGCCCGGCTGCATCTCAGCAAAGCCATACACCCAGCCTTCCGCCACGCGGTGGGCAGTGCTGGCGTCCAGAATCCTCGTATTTTGCGGGGCAATGGCCACCGCTTCGCGCGCCGCATCATCCGGCAGGCACAGCACCGTAAGGTCGGCGCGGCTCATCGCCTCGGCCCTGGCCTCCGGGTTCTTGCGGCTGGCCTCAGGCAAGGTGATAAGAGAAAAGCCACCATCCGCCTCAAGGCGCTGGGCAATGCCAAGCCCGGTGGTCCCGGCCTGGCCGTCTATGAAAATACGCGCGCTCATGCGGCCTCTCTTATCATGGCATGGGCATCATGCTAGGGCACCGGCAACGCAAACAGGGAAACCAGATATGTCCGAACAAGCCGGCCTGCCGCCGCAACCGCTGATCCTGAACATCCAGTACACCAAGGATTTGTCTTTCGAGGTTCCGGGCGCACCCGGCATCTTCACCCAGCTACGCGCCCAGCCGCATGTGAGCATGAACCTGGACGTGCAGGTGCGCCGCATTGAAGAAAAACAGACCGTGTTCGAGGTCACCCTGGCCATCCGCGCTGAAGGCACCACTGAAGCCCCGAAAGCAGCCGGCGGCACACAGGAAAAACCGCCTGTGGTGTTCATCGCAGACCTCGCTTATTCGGGCGTGTTCACGCTTAACGGCATCCCGGAGGAGCAGCAGGAGCCGGTTTTGCTGGTGGAATGCCCGCGTTTGCTGTTCCCGTTCGCCCGCAACATTCTGGCGGAAGTAACCCGCGATGGCGGTTTCCCGCCCGTGCTGCTCGGGCCGATCGACTTCGTGGGCCTTTGGCAGCAGCGCCGCGCCGCCGCCAACGCCACCCCGATGGCCAACGCCTAAGACAATAAAAAGGGGCCTTCAAGGCCCCTTTTTGCATCATGCATTCGTGAACCCGTCCGGGTTCGGGTCGCCCTCGCGGGTTTGGTGGCGCAGAAATTCTATCACCGCTTTGGTATTCCAGTTCGCAGCCCCATCCAGCCGCGCCACCGCCTTGCCCGAGGCGTTGATAACAAGCGTTACCGGAATGCCATTGGTCTGCATCATATCCAGATCATTGCCGTCCGGGTCCACCAATATCGGCAGAGACTTTATGCCTTCCTGCCTGAAATAATCGCGCACGGTGGAAACCCCATCAACATCGATGGAAATGGGCAAAACCAACCCGCCGAAACGCCTGAGCTTGGGTGCCAGGGCAGCGAAGGTTGGCAACTCCTCCTTGCAGGGGCCGCACCAGGTGGCCCATAAATTCACCAGCAGCACATGGCCCTTGAAATCCGCCAGATTCAGGCGGCGGCCCCGCGTGTTCTGAAATACCAAAGGCGGCGGCGGCACCGGGGCAAAAGCGTTCCAGCTTGCCGCCGCATCCGGAAGCGCATCCAATTCGGTTTGCGCATATGCGAGATTGCTCATGCCCGCTCCCAAGGCTAAGGCAGGGGCAGCGGCGATGAGTGACCGCCGGGTGAGCAAAGGGCGTTTAGGTTTGACGGACAAAAACAAATCTCCGATGAAAAGCCAATTGCAGTGGGGCGGGCGGTTTGGCGCCGGTCCCGCCGAGGTGATGCAGGCCATTAACGCCTCTATCAGCTTCGATGCCAAGCTCTGGCGGCAGGATATTGTCGGCAGCCAGGCCCATGCGGCGATGCTGGCACAGCAGGGCATTATAACCCATGAGGATCACGCCGCCATCAAGGCCGGGCTGGAGGAAATCGCTGGCGAGATCGAAGCCGGGCGGTTCGAATTCTCCGAGGCGCTGGAGGATATCCACACCAACATAGAAGTGCGGCTAACCGAGCGCATCGGCGAAGCCGCGCGCCGCCTGCACACAGCCCGCAGCCGTAACGACCAGGTGGCGACGGATTTCCGCCTATGGGTGCGCGATGCCATGGATGGCGTTTTGGCGCAGATTCATGGCCTGATGAAGGCACTGGCTGAACGCGCCGCCGAGCACGCAAACACCGTGATGCCGGGCTTTACCCATTTGCAAACCGCTCAACCGGTTACTTTTGGTCACCATTTGCTGGCTTATGTGGAAATGCTCGCCCGCGATGCCGGGCGGCTGCAAGATGCCCGGGCGCGCTTGAATGAATGCCCGCTAGGTGCGGCGGCTCTCGCTGGCACCTCTTTTCCCATCGACCGTTTTGCCACCGCCGAGGCATTGGGGTTCAACCGCCCCACCGCCAACTCGCTGGATTCTGTTTCAGACCGCGATTTCGCGCTGGAATTTCTCGCTGGCCTTTCCATCTGCGCCATGCATCTCTCCCGCTTTTCGGAAGAAATCATCATCTGGTGCTCCTCGCCCTATAAACTCATCGAGCTGTCGGACGCGTTTACCACCGGCTCCTCCATCATGCCGCAGAAGCGCAACCCGGACGCCGCCGAGCTGGCGAAAGCCAAAACCGGCCGAATCTACGGCGCGCTGATGGGCCTACTCACCGTGATGAAGGGCCTGCCCATGGCCTATGCGAAGGACATGCAGGAGGACAAAGAACCGGTGTT
>JAGWIL010000248.1 GCA_028866335.1 Rhodospirillales bacterium | reverse complement strand
AATTTGCTCGGCATTGCCCCCTTGCTTGCCCCGGCTGCCGGGCAGGTGGTGCTGGCGCAACCGGAAGACACGCCCGAGTTGCTCTACCGTACGCATATATTCACCGTGGGTTCGCTTTATCACCACGGCATCGCGGGCTTCATGAAAGATCGTGCTGCCTGGCGCGCCACACCAGGCACCACCCCGCCGCAAGCTGTTACCGCCACAGGTGCCAAATATGTTCTGTTCTGCCCGGAGGCTGGCCGCTATCTCCTGGTGAACGACCTGCCAGACAAAACCTTATGGGATGTGCTGAATAAAAACACGCCCCCACCTTGGCTAAGCGCGGTCGGCCACAACAAAAATGGCTGGACGCTCTACAAAATTGTGCCGTGAAGCCGCCCGCCGATTTGCGGCACTTTAACGCCGGTGGTGGAAGGCAGCGAAAGTGGCAACCCGCGCAGGGAGCGCACTGCCAGAAAGGCAAAGCATTGCGCTTCCAGCGCATCGCCATTCCAGCCCACTTCCTCCACTGGCTGCACGGGCACGGTAAAGCGCGCGGCAAGCCCGGCCATCAATGTGGCGTTGTGCCGCCCGCCGCCGGTTACCAGCACGCGCTTGGGTGGGGCAGGCCAGGGGGTTTGCGCAATCGCGGCACAAATAAACGCTGCCAGCGTCGCGGCAGCTTCCGGCGGTGCCAACCCTGCAATGGCTTGCTTGATAAGCGATGAGAAGCTCAATCGATCAAGAGATTTTGGTGGCGGCAGGGCAAAAAATGGGTGCCCCAACAGCGCCCGCAGCCGCGCATAATCCACCTGGCCGGACGCCGCCAGCGCGCCATCCTTGTCGTAAGCCTGGCCGAGATGTTTTTGGGCGAGGTCATCCAACGGCCCGTTTCCAGGCCCGGTGTCGCAGGCGATAATCTCGCCGTTTGGCCCCAGCCATGTCGCATTCGCCACGCCGCCGATATTCACGATCAGCAGCGGTTTTTCAATTTCCCTGGCCATTGCTGCATGAAACAGCGGCACCAGCGGCGCACCCTGCCCACCCGCCGCCACATCGGCTGAGCGGAAATCATGCACCACCGGCAGGCGGGTGATGTGCGAGAGCAAGGCCGCATCGCCAATTTGCCAGGTTCGCCCCGTTTCTGGCGCGTGCAGAATGGTCTGGCCATGAAACCCGATTACATCCGCCGCCTTGCCCAGCACAGCCACCGCCAGGGCATGTTCGCGGGTCAGCCTCTCCGTAACGCGCTGTAGAAACGGATCATCCGCGGCGAGGGCAGGGGCAAGGTCGAGAATCCGGCGCAAATCCGCGCGCAGGCTGTCCTCGTAGAGCACCGTCGCGGCCTGGCCGAACCCGCTTACGGTCTCGCCATCGGTCTGCACCCAGGCGGCATCTACCCCGTCCAAGGACGTGCCGGACATCAGCCCGATGGCTTGCAATGGTTTTGTTTCGGCATTGGTTGTCATAGCTTCTGTGGTAAGCGGGAGAGGCGGATGACGGCAAGGGGCGGCATGGGAATCGAACAAAATTGGAGCATATTGGCCCGCAGATGCTGGCAAACGCTGTTATGGGCGGCGCTAGGGTTTTTCTGGCTGCTTTGGTTCGAGATCTTTGTTGTCCATATGTTGCCGCGATTGGGCTATTTAACCGGGCGCCAGGTATCCATCGACCCACCCTGCATTACGCCGGAATGCGATTTTTCGGCCTTTTGGCCTGCAGGGCTGTTAGCCCGTACAAGAGATTTTTCGCGTCTTTATACACCAAGCCAGTTTCTGGCCTTTCAGAGACAAGCGATAAGCCCCCATGCAACGCTTGACGCATTTTTCTACCCCCCATTTACGCTACTGCCGAGCGCAGCCATTTCCTGGCTGCCGTTTGAGGATGCATTTTTTGTCTGGACACTCGTTTTTACAACGCTTTCGATTCTCCTTCTTAGAAAAGCTAGATTCACGTGGCGGGTTATTTTAGCTGGGCTGCTTTGTCCTGCGGCATTATGGAATCTCGAACTTGGACAATTGGGCGTCATTGATGGGGCTCTGCTCATTGCGGGTTTGATGTGTACGTGCCGCAATCAGGCCTTTGCGGGAGGGGTTTTGGGACTTTTGGCTTGTAAACCTCAAGCCGGTATAATGGTGCCTTTCGCGTTGCTTGCCGAGAGAAGTTGGTCCACTTTTTTCTATTTCATTGCTGCCGTCAGCTTTTTAGGCCTTTTGACAATTATAAGTTTCGGGCCAGATTCATGGCTTGCTTATGAAAAAATTGGCCGCGCCTATACAACATACGTGCTTCAGGCGGCATTCAATTCTCATGCATATACTGGTGGGGGTGTTTCCATTTTCTGGATGCTTCGCAGCTTCGGTGCCTCTCTGCCGGTTTCTTATTTTTGGCAGTTATTTTGTACGCTCGCCGCGGGCATCTGCTGCTTTTTAGTTTGGCGGCAGCAGGAAGTTCCATATTTAGACAAGGTAGGAATAACCGTACTTCTGTCTCTCTTGGCGACACCTTATGCTTATGTGAACGATATGTCAGCCGGGTCCTTCATGCTGGCCGCTCTTGCCGAAAAGCGGATTTGGAGGCTGCATACTTCTGATGTTCTATTCTGGCTATGGCCGGCTTTCTGCCAATTAACAGCTGAGCGCACGGGTATTCTCTTTACCCCGCTGGTAGTCATGTTTTCTACTTGGCATATCATGCGGGAGGCAGGGCTTTTTCGGCGTGTTTCCAAAAGCATCACCGCATGAAAGCCAGGCTTCTCGCCTATCTCCGCTTTATCGATCGTTTAGGCGGCACTCTCCTCCTTCTCGCCTTCTGGGGCGTTTTGTTGCGCGCTTTTGCCGTGCACATGGCACCGCGCCTTGCGTATCTCTCCGGCGCGCCGATTGGTAACGATCTACCCTGCCACACGCCTGAATGCGATTTCGGGGTGTTTTGGCCAGCGGGCATTTTAGCCCGATCGGGTCATTTCAATGCGCTTTATAATCATGATCAGTTCGGAAGCATCGCCGCAGCGATGCTGAACACCCAAGGCTATATTGAGCATTTTCTTTATCCGCCTACATTGCTTCCGCTTGTGGCGGGTATATCTTTCTTTCCGTTTGAAATTGCCGCCTTCATCTGGATGTTCGGGCAATTGCTGCTGGCCGCTGTCCTGTTCCGTCTCGCGCGCTTTTCCTGGCCGGTTATTCTCGTGGCGTTGCTCAGCCCGGCGGCGTTGTTTGGCACTGAAATCGGGCAAGTTGGCGTTCTCTGTGACGCTATTTT
>JAGWIL010000247.1 GCA_028866335.1 Rhodospirillales bacterium | reverse complement strand
GAAGGCCCGACGGCGAGTGCGGTGGTGGCGGATCTCATCGACCTTGCGCGCGGTATTCATGTGCCGGTTTGGGGCATGGAGGAGAGCGCGCTGGGGCAGGCGCGGATTGTACCCATGGCGGAGCTGGAAAGCGCCTATTTCCTGCGTTTGATGGTGGTGGACCAGCCGGGTGTGCTGGCGGATGTGACTGCGATTTTGCGTGACCACGGCATTTCGCTGGAGAGCATGTTGCAGCATGGGCGCGCACCCGGTGAGGCCGTGCCGATTGTGTTGGTAACGCATGAAACGCGCGAGGCGGCGGTGAATGAGGCGCTGGCGAATATCGCCAAATTACCCGCCGTGCTGGAGCCACCGGCGCTGATCCGCATTGAACCCAAGTAAGGAGCCCAAGATGACCGAACGCCGCCTTGAAGATGTATCGGACCGCAATTTGGCGCTGGAGCTGGTGCGGGTGACCGAAGCAGCGGGCATTGCTGCTTCCCGCTGGATTGGCCGGGGCAAGAAAAACGAAGCCGATGGCGCGGCGGTTGAGGCGATGCGCAAGGCGTTCGACACTGTGGCGATCGACGGCACAGTGGTGATCGGCGAGGGTGAGATGGACGAGGCGCCGATGCTGTATATCGGCGAGAAAGTGGGCTGTGGTGGCCCGGCGATGGATATTGCCGTGGACCCGCTGGAGGGCACCACCATCACCGCCAAGGGCGGGCCAAACGCCATTGCCACCGTGGCGCTGGCCGAGCGCGGCAATTTTCTGCACGCCCCGGATATTTACATGGACAAGATCGCCGTGGGCGGCGGGCTGCCGGATGGCGTGATCTCACTGGACGCGCCGGTGCGGGAGAATTTGAAGAACCTGGCGCTGGCGAAAGGGATCGATATCTCGGAGCTGATGGTTTGTATGCTCGACCGTGACCGCCATGCGGAGACCATCGCCAAAATTCGTGAGGCGGGGGCGCGGATTTTGCTGCTGGGTGATGGTGACGTCGCCGGGGTTATCGCGGCCTCCCTGCCAGGTGGTGGGGTGGATATGTATCTGGGCTCAGGCGGTGCGCCGGAAGGCGTGCTGGCGGCGGCGGCCTTGCGCTGCACCGGCGGGCAGATGCAGGGGCGGCTGATGTTTGAGGATGACGCCCAGATTGAACGCGCGCGCGGCATGGGCATTACCGACCCAAGCCGCATCTATACGCTGAACGAGATGGCCAAGGGCGATGTGATGTTCGCGGCCACGGGTGTTACCTCCGGTGCGATGCTGGCCGGGGTGCGGCGCGTGGGGCAGGGGGCGGTGACGCATTCCATCGTCATGCGCTCAAAATCCGGCACGGTGCGCTACGTTGAGGGCCACCATAACTTCGCGAAGAAGAATTTGGGGGTTTAGATCGGATCAGTGCGGAATTCGCTCTAAAATCGTCAGACTCTAGGATCAAGCCTTTTAAAGACGGCAGCGTTCGTTAAAGTCAGAGCATGACTCCAAATTTGTTTTCGTTGCATGACCCGTTGACTCGCGCCGCCATTCGGCAGGGCTCCGATAAATTTGGCGGGCATCTTTACACGCCGGTCTATAACGCGCTGTTCGCGCATCTGCGCGAGCAGCCGTTGAAGCTGTTAGAAATTGGCATTGGCGGATACGAGACGGAGGTTGCGGGCGGTTTGAGCCTGCGCACTTGGCTCGAATATTTTCCCTATGCTGAGATCACCGGGCTCGATATTTTCAAGAAAACCCTGGATTTGCCGGAGCGCGCCAGGATTCATCAGGGCTCGCAGACCGATTTGGTGGTACTGGGGCGGATAACGGATGAGCGCGGGCCGTTCGACATTATCGTCGATGACGGCAGCCATGATCCCAGTCACATGATTGAGAGCTTTACTTATCTGTATCCCCGCATGAAGCCCGATGGAATTTACGCCATTGAGGATACACAGACCTGTTTTAGCAATGGTCGTAACGGGCAGGGCACGATCTTCACGCTTGCGGCCCAGGTTTCACTGGCCATGCATAGGCTGGAGGGTTTTAACGCGCCGGAAACCCCGGCGGAAGTTTTCAAGCTGGCGGAGATGACGAGCTGCGTCTCGGTCTATCGCAACATCGTCGTGTTTCATCGCGGGCCCAACACCTACCCCTCCAATTCCAACCTCAAATTCGAGAATGAGGAGGTGCGCGGGGTGTTCGCGGGGATAGAGGCCGAAGCACTTCGCAACCCGGCACCGGGAAGCGTGTTGTCCCGGATTGATATGCTGATCTGGGCGGGGGAGGGCCCGCGTGCCGCTGAACTGGCGCGCGCGGCGGCATTACGCTATCCGCATGAACGGGCTTTGCTGCATGAATTGGCGCGGATGATGGGTTGGGCTGGGCAGCACGCCACTAAGGCCGAAATTCAAGCGCGGCTAGACCTACTATAGCACCCGCATCAGCGCGACGAATTCCTCCACGCTGAGGGTTTCCGCGCGGCGGGAGGCGTCTATGCCCGCTTTGGCGCAGAGGGCCTCGCCGCCCAGCGGCTTCAGCGCGCCGCGCAGCATTTTGCGGCGCTGGCCAAAGGCGGCGGCGGTCAGGCGCTCCATGGCTTTCAACTCGTCGCGGCTGGGCTGCTCAGCGCGGGGATTCAGGCGGATGAGGGCTGATTCCACCTTCGGCGGCGGGGCGAAGGCGCTGGCGGGAATGTGCATCAGCATCGTCACCTCGCACAGCCATTGTGCCAGCACGGAAACGCGGCCGTAAGCGCCGGAATGGGGCTGGGCACAAATCCGTTCGGCCACCTCAAGCTGGAACATCAGGGTGAAGGATTGGAATTGCGCCGCCTGTTGCAGCCAGTTCACCAGCAGCAGCGTGCCGATATTGTAAGGCAAATTCGCGACGATGGCGCGCGGAGCGGGCACCAGAGCCGGTAGATCCGCCTTTATGGCATCGGCCTCGATGATGCTGAGCCTTTGCGTAGTGGCGGCAAGGGCGGTGATGGCGGCGACGGCGCGCTTGTCATATTCAATGGCGGTGACGTGTGCGGCCGGGGTTTCCAGCAGCGCGCGGGTGAGCCCGCCTGGCCCTGGCCCGACTTCAATAACATTTACCCCTTCTAGATTACCCGCGGCAGCGGCGATGCGCGAAAGCAAGGCAGGGTCAAGCAAAAAATGCTGGCCGAGGGATTTGTCCGCCCGGAGGTCGAACCGGCGGATGGTTTCCGCCAGCGAGGGTAATATTAATTCAGCCATGGCCGCTTGTTAGCCGATGCCGGACCGTGGCAACAGAGACATGTGGATAACGCAAACGGC
>JAGWIL010000246.1 GCA_028866335.1 Rhodospirillales bacterium | reverse complement strand
GCGCTGTCCTCGCCGCGCACCTCTACCTCGTGCTGGGGCAGCATTTGTCCGCAGATCACGAAGCGGCGGGTCCGTTCGCTGTTTTCGTTGGCGGGCACGGCGCGGTGCTCACGTTCCAGCACCAGCCCGTCCACGGCATCTTCCTTCGCACCCTGGCCATCCGGGCTGAAGCTCAGCGCCACCGTTGTTTCGGCCATGCCGTAGCAGGGGATGAAGGCGGGTTCCGCAAACCCGTTGGGGCGGAAACGTTCGGCAAAGCGCGTGAGTACCGCCGGGCGGATCATATCCCCGCCAATGCCCGCGCGCCGCCAGGAGGAAAGATCAATCCCATCCGCCGAGGCCGTTTGTGCCCGGCGGGCGCAAAGTTCATAGCCGAAAGAGGGGCTGAAGGAGATGCTGCCCTTGTTGCGCGTGATAAGTTGCAACCAGAGCAATGGCCTGCGGGCAAATTCCCGCGTTGGCAGAATATCGACCGAAACCTGGCAGGCGATGGGCATCAGCAGGAACCCGACCAGCCCCATATCGTGATAAAACGGCAGCCAACTTGTGCAGCGGTCGTCAGTCTTCAACTGCAACCCGTATTTGGCCATGTAATGGGCATTGGCCATGAAGGCTGGCTGCGAGATGGCAACGCCGAGGGGAAACCGCGTGCTGCCGGAGGAAAACTGCAAATAAGCGAGGGATTCCGGCGTTGGCAGGCTGGCCTCATCCACCATCGGGGCGGCCTCCAGTTCGGAAATCACGCCCGAGCAGCGCAGATCGAGCCCTTCCACAGCTTCCGCCAGCCATTCCGCCAGCACGGCGGGGCCAAACACGGCATGGGCATCCGCGCCTTGAATCATCCGGCGCAGGAAGCTGATATAGCCTTCCTTGCCACCGAAGGCTGCAGGCAAGGGCAATGGCGCTGGCACCAGCCCGGCATATTGGCAGGCGAAAAAGGCGCGGACGAAATCCCCGTCGCTTTCCGCCAGCAGGCCCACGCGCTCACCAGGTTTCAACCCCAGCCCGAGCAACCGCCGGGCCAGCGTCACAGCCTGGCGGCGCAATGTGGCGTAAGGCAAAACCTCTGTCAGCTCGCCCTTGCCGGAGTAGAAATTAAGGCCGGTGGTGCCACGCGCGGCATAATCCAGGGCTTCGGCGAGGTTGCCGAAATCAGCGATACGCATGGCCAGCCCATTCTGGAGAGTCGGGGTCGGCTCAGTCATATCGCCTGGGAAACGCCGTGGATGCCATCCTGTTGGCGCTAACAGAGTCGCAAGAAATTGGCAATGCCTTTGCCACAGCCCGAGGTTGACAGCGCCGCCCGCCGCCGCCTAGCAAACGGGCAACCTGCCGCGAAGCCGCCAATGACCATCCCCAGAACGCTGCATTTTTGCTGGATCGGCCCTAACCTGGCCTGGGCGCATGGCTTTGCGCTGCTCTCCGCCGTGGCCCAAAGCGGTATGGACGAGGTTATTCTGCACCACACAGACGATCTGGCGGATGGCCCGGTGCCGCGCGCCCTGGTGGAAGCGGGCGTTACGTTATCCCACCTCTCGCCAGAGGCGCTGCTGGCCTCGGTGCAGGCGGCGCTGGGGCTGGGCGAGGCGCTCACCCGGCTTTACGCGCGCCTTGCAAGCCCAGTGCAGCGGGCGGATGTGCTGCGCGCCGCCATCCTCTACTCCCAAGGCGGCGTGTATATGGATGTTGATACCATCACCATTGCGCCGCTCACGCCGCTGCTGGCGGCCGCCCAATTCATCGGCACGGAGCGCATCGTCTGGCCGCATTGGGCCCGCGTCTCCCGCTCGCCGCTTGTCTGGGCAAAGCATCTGGGGCTGGATGGATTGCGCAAATTGCTGCGTCTGGTGCCCGGCGGCTGGCGGGGTTTCCGGGCCGTGGAGGGCTGGTATGTGCCGGCGGTGAACAACGCGGTGATGGGCGGAAAGGCTTCTGCACCTTTGTTCGCGGCAGCCCTTTGCGCCATGGCGGCATTGCCGGAAGGCAAAACGCCGGAGCCTTATGCGCTGGGGCCAGACCTTTACCAGGCATTGCTGGCAACGCCGCAGCCGGGGCTGGTGATGCATGAACCCGCCTGTTTCTACCCATTGGGGCCGGAAATTTCAGAGCATTGGTTCCGCTTTTGCCGCAACGCCTCGGCGGCGCTTTCCCGCCTGCTTAGCCCGCAAACCAGGGTGGCGCATTGGTATGGCTCGGTACGCACCAAGCCGCATGTGGCGGTTATCACGCCGGCATTCATCCGCGCCCACCGCGAAACCCAGCTTTACAGCGCCCTGGTCAGCGCCGCCCTGCCGGGGCTTTCCAGGCTTATATAAGCCATGCGGTAACGCTCCTTACTTCGCTGTCACACTTGCGACACATCTCGGAACAAGCTAGGACGCTGGTTTATCTTACGCGCAAAGTTCGGATTCATCCCGGTTAGCCGAATCAGCGAGAAACGAGGTTGATCATGGCGAAAAACGGCTTCATCCGCATCGCAATCGCGGGCCTGGGCAATTGTGCCAGCTCCCTGATCCAGGGCATTTATTATTACACGCCTGAACGCTGCGCTGATGGCGTGGTCGGCCTCATGCACACGGAAATCGGTGGCTATCAGCCGAACGACCTCCGCGTTGTCGCCGCGTTCGATGTGGATGCCCGCAAGGTCGGCCAGGATGTTTCCACAGCCATCTTCGCCAAGCCCAACTGCACCAAGGTGTTTGAGCCGAATATCCCGCAAATGGGTGTGACCGTGAAAATGGGCCAGGTGCTGGATGGTATTTCCGAGCATATGGCCAATTACGACGATGACCGCACCTTCATCCGCGCTGAGGCCAAGGAGCTTACCAAGGCTGAGATTGTGGCCGAGCTGAAAGCCACCAAAACCGATGTGCTGCTGAACTATATGCCGGTGGGCTCAGAGGCCGCCGCGCGGTTTTATGCCGATTGCGCGCTGGAAGCAGGCTGCGCCTTCGTGAACAACATGCCGGTGTTCATCGCCAGCGACAAAGCCTATGCGGATAAATTCGCCGCCGCCAACCTGCCGATCATCGGGGATGACATCAAATCTCAGGTTGGCGCCACCATCACCCACCGCGTGCTCACGGATTTATTCGCCAAGCGCGGGGTGAAGCTGCTGCACACCTACCAGTTGAACACCGGCGGCAACACAGACTTTTTGAACATGAAGAACCAGCAGCGCCTGGCTTCCAAGAAAACCTCCAAGACCGAAGCCGTGCAGGCCGTGACCAAGACGCGCATGGAGAAGGAGGATATCCATATCGGCCCCTCCGATTATGTGCCCTGGCAGAA
>JAGWIL010000245.1 GCA_028866335.1 Rhodospirillales bacterium | reverse complement strand
GCGGTGGATGCACCCGCCGCAGCGCCCGCCACGAAGGCGGAAGCGCCGAAGGAGGAGCCAAAAGCTGCCGCCCCTACCCCGGCAGCCGCCGCTGCGGCCCCGGTTGAGCATGGCGAGCGGGTTTTTGCCTCACCTTTGGCAAAACGCATTGCCAAGCAAAGCGGCATCGATCTGGCTTCCGTGAAGGGTTCCGGCCCGAATGGGCGGATTGTGCGCGCGGATGTGGAAGGCCAACCTGCCCACGCCCCAGCGCCGAAGGCCGAAGCAGCGCCAACGCCCGCAGCCGCTCCGGCACCTGCGCCCGCCAAGGCCGCCGCCCCTGCCCCGGCCATCACCACACCGCATACCAAGGTGCCAAACACCAATATGCGTAAGGTCATCTCCCGCCGGCTTGGCGAGCAGCAGCTTGTGCCGCATTTCTTTCTCACCGCGCATGTGGAGATCGACAAGCTGCTGGCCCTGCGCGCCGAACTCAACGGCAAATCCCCTAAGGATGGACCGGGGGCGTATAAGCTTTCGGTAAATGACCTCGTTATTAAGGCCTGCGCCGTGGCGCTGCGCCGGCACCCGAATGTGAATGCCTCCTGGACTGAGGAAGCGATCATTCAACACCACGATGTGGATATTTCGATTGCGGTTTCGCTGCCGGAAGGGCTGATTACGCCGATTATCCGTAAGGCAGACCAGCTTGGCCTCGCCGCCATTTCCAATGCCATGAAGGATTTGGCGGGGCGGGCGAAGGCGGGCAAGCTGAAACCAGAGGAGTTCCAGGGCGGCAGTTTCTCCATCTCCAACCTGGGCATGTTCGGCACGGCTGAATTCACCGCCATCATCAACCCGCCCCAGGCAGCGATTTTGGCTGTGGGAGCTGGCACCAAACAGGCCGTGGTGAAGGGCGACGAGATCAAGATCGCCACGATGATGAGTATCACCATCACCGCTGACCACCGGGTGATGGATGGCGCGGGGGCGGCTGAGTTTGTGCAAACCGTCAAGGGCCTGCTCGAAGAGCCGCTTGGCCTTATGCTCTAACCGGGGATAGCAACATGGCAGACAAATTCGACTTGATTGTGGTCGGCGGCGGGCCAGGCGGCTATGTGGCCGCCATCCGCGCGGCGCAACTCAAAATGAAAGTGGCGCTGGTGGAGGCCAAGCATCTGGGCGGCATCTGCCTGAACTGGGGCTGCATTCCCACCAAGGCGCTGCTGCGCTCGGCGGAGGTGAAAAACCTGATCGACCATGCCGACCAGTTCGGTCTCTCGGTGGGTGAGGTTAAGGTGGATGTGAGCAAGGTGGTCGCGCGCTCCCGCGCTGTTTCCAAGCAGCTTTCCTCCGGCATCGGGCATCTGATGCGGAAGAACAAAGTGACGGTGTATGATGGCTTCGGCAAACTGATGGGCAATGGCCATCTTTCCGTCAGCCTGAACAACCAGCCGGTGGCGCAGCTTCAGGCCCCGCATATCATTCTGGCCACCGGCGCGCGGCCGAGGCAAATTCCGGGGCTGGAAGTGGATGGCAAGCAGATATGGTCCTACTTCGAGGCCATGGTGCCGGAAGCCATGCCGAAATCCCTGCTGATTATGGGCTCGGGCGCGATCGGCATCGAGTTCGCGAGCTTCTATAACGCGTTGGGCGTGGACGTGACGGTGGTGGAAATGCTGGACCGGATTCTGCCGGTGGAAGATGCCGAAATCTCTGGCCTGGCCCGCAAGAGCTTCGAGAAACAGGGCATTAAAATCCTCACCTCCGCTGTGGTAAAAAAAGCCGAGAAGAGTGCGGCCTCCGTGAAAGTTACCGTGGAAGCAGGTGGCAAGGCGCAGGTTTTCGAGGTCGAAAAGGTGATCTCAGCGGTTGGTATTGTCGGTAATGTCGAGAATATCGGTCTGGAAAACACCAAAGCGAAGATTGACCGCACCCATGTGGTGGTGGATGGCTATGGCCAGACCGGCGAGACGGGCGTGTATGCCATTGGCGACCTGGCCGGGCCGCCCTGGCTGGCGCATAAAGCGAGCCACGAGGCGATTGTGTGCGTTGAGAACATCGCAGGGTTGAAGCCGCATCCGTTCGAAACCGGCAATATTCCCGGCTGCACCTATGCTCACCCGCAAGTGGCCAGCGTCGGGCTGACTGAAGCCAAAGCCAAGGAGGCCGGGCATGAGGTGAAGGTGGGCCGCTTCCCGTTCATCGGCAACGGCAAGGCGATTGCCATGGGCGAGCCCGAGGGGCTGGTGAAAACCGTGTTCGACGCCAAGACCGGCGCGCTGCTGGGAGCACATATGATCGGCGCGGAAGTAACCGAGATGATCCAGGGCTATGTGATCGCCCGGCAGTTGGAGACCACCGAAGCGGAGCTGATGGAGACGGTGTTCCCCCATCCCACCGTATCGGAAGCCATGCATGAATCCGTGCTTGACGCGTTTGGGCGGGTCATCCACTTCTAAGATACCCAATGCCCCCCGCAAGGGGGCATTTTGTTAGGTGAGCATGAAATGGCCACACGCATCGAAATAGACCACCGAGTGCGCCACCCGGAGAAACAGCACCGGCCGGACAACCCGATTGCCCGCAAACCGGATTGGATTCGCGTGAAAGCGCCGACGCATCCGGTTTATCACGAAACCCGCGCGCTGATGCGCGAGAAGAAGCTTACTACGGTATGCGAAGAAGCCGCCTGCCCGAATATCGGGGAATGCTGGTCTCAGCGCCACGCGACGATGATGATCATGGGCGAGATTTGCACCCGCGCTTGTTCCTTCTGCAATGTCTCCACCGGGTTGCCAAACGCGCTGGATGCGGATGAACCCCGCCGCGTGGCCGAAGCCGTGGCGCAATTGGGGTTGCGGCATGTGGTGATAACATCCGTGGACCGTGACGATGTGGCCGATGGCGGGGCAGCGCATTTCGCCGCCGTGATCGCCGCAGTGCGGTTGGCCGCACCCACCACGACGATTGAAATTCTGACGCCGGATTTTCTGCGCAAGCCGGGGTCAATCGAGCTGGTGGCGGCCGCCAAGCCGGACGTGTTCAACCATAATTTCGAGACCGTGCCACGGCTTTACCCGACCATAAGGCCGGGGGCGCGGTATTATCAGTCCATCCGGCTGCTGGATAAGGTGAAGCAGGTGGATCCCTCGATCTTCACCAAATCAGGCCTGATGGTGGGGCTGGGCGAGACCAAAACCGAGATTTCCCAGGTGATGGACGATCTGCGTATCGCGGATGTGGATTTCATCACGATTGGGCAATATTTACAGCCGACCGTAAAGCACGCGGCGGTAGAGAAATTCTGGACGCCGGA
>JAGWIL010000244.1 GCA_028866335.1 Rhodospirillales bacterium | reverse complement strand
ACACCGCCGGTGAGCACCTTGCCGGATGAGGGCACAACGGTGTTGTAGGCACGCGCCAGGCGGGTGATGCTGTCCAGCAGAATCACCACATCGCGCTTGTGTTCCACCAGCCGCTTGGCCTTTTCCAGCACCATTTCCGTCACCTGCACATGGCGGGTGGCCGGTTCATCGAAGGTGGAGGCCACAACCTCGCCCTTCACGGAACGGGACATGTCAGTCACTTCCTCCGGCCGCTCATCAATAAGCAGCACGATGAGGAACACTTCCGGGTGGTTGGCGGAGATGGAGGCGGCGATGTTTTGCAGCATCACGGTTTTGCCGGTGCGCGGGGGTGCCACCACCAGAGCGCGCTGGCCCTTGCCGATGGGCGACACAAGGTCGATCACCCGGCCCGTAACCTCTTTGGCCTGGCCCTTTACCGTCGGCTCTGGCACTTCCACTTCCATACGCAGGCGCGAGGTGGGGTAGAGGGGCGTGAGGTTATCGAAATTGATGCGGTGCTTCACCGCCTCCGGGGACTCGAAATTAATCTTGTCGACATTCACCAGCGAGAAATAGCGTTCGCCTTCTTTCGGTGCGCGAATTTCGCCATCCACAGTATCGCCGGTGCGCAGGCCATAGCGGCGCGCCTGCTGCGGGGAGACGTAAATATCTTCCGGGCCGGGGAGGAAGTTGGCTTCCGGGTTGCGTAGAAAACCGAAGCCATCGGGCAGGATTTCCAGCGTGCCATCGCCATGAATGGCCTGCTCGTTCTCGGCATGGGCCTTCAGGATGGCGAACATGATGTCCTGCTTGCGCAGCGAGGATGCGTTCTCGACCTCCAGCTCCTCAGCGAGTGCCAGGAGGTCAGTCGGGGTTTTTGCCTTGAGTTCGGCGAGATGCATGGGGGATTAAAAATCCTGTGTCAGGATACGCCAGGGCAGGACGCCAGGGCGGAACGTTATGTGATGAAGATGCGCAGCGCCCAGCACGGGCACGCCAGGATACGGACGATCCTGCGGGCTTAATGCGGGCTTGGCGGCAAAAAATCAAGAGGGCTTCAAATTTTCCCGCGCCTTGGTGGCCAGCTCATCCGCCCGGTCGTTCATCGCATCGCCGGAATGGCCCTTCACCCATAGCCATTCAATCTGGTGGGGTTTCACCGCCTCCAGAATGCGCTTCCAAAGGTCCATGTTCTTCACTGGATCGCCCGTGGAGGAACGCCAGTTTTTGCGCACCCAGCCCGTATGCCAGCGGGTGATGCCGTTTTTCAGATATTCCGAATCCGTGTGCAGGCGCACGATGCAGGGGCGCTTCAGCGCGGCCAGCGCCTCGGCGGCGGCGGTGAGCTCCATGCGGTTATTGGTGGTTTCCCCCTCGCCGCCGGAAAGCTCCCGAATGGTGCCCTTGAATTTTAAAATCGCCGCCCAGCCGCCAGGGCCGGGATTGGGCTTGCAGCCACCATCCGTCCAGATTTCGACGATGTTTTCCTGGTCCTCAGAGCCCATAGGCACCAGCTCCCGAAACCGCGAAGTGAAAGCGCAGGCGGCGATAATAATCCAGCGGGTCTTTGGGCGTGACCAACGCGCCAGCCTGGGTGTTCAGCCAGTCGTAAAGCCGGGTGAGCAGGAAGCGCATGGCCGCCCCCCGCGCCAGAATTGGCAGCGCGTCAATCTCGGCCTGGGAGAGCGCCCTCACGGATTGGTAGCCCCGCAATAGCGCGCGGGAACGGGTGACATTCAGCTCCGCATGGCTCTCAAAGCACCAGGCGTTCAGGCAAACCGCGATGTCGTAGGCCAGAATATCCGTGCAGGCGAAGTAAAAATCGATCAGCCCGGAAATGCCGCCATCCAGGAAAAAAACATTATCCGGGAATAAATCGGCATGAATCTGCCCTTTGGGAAGTGAGCTTGGCCATTCGGCCTCAATCTGCCCCAGCCAGGCTTGCAGCTCCGCCCCCAGCCCTCTCTGCACGCTATCCGCCTGGGGCATGGATTTTGCCAGAAGCGGACCCCAGGCATCCGGGCCGAGGCCATTATGCCGGGCCATGCCAAAACCCTCCCCGGCCAGATGCAGCTTTGCCAGCGCAGCACCCAGCGGCTCGCAATGCGCGGCCCTTATCTGCCTTGGCCAGACACCCGGCAGAAACGTGGTGATGGCCGCCATTTTGCCCGCCAGCTCTTGCAGGTTGCGGCCATCCCTGGCGCGCACAGGCAGCGGGCAGGAAAGCCCATGAGCGCGCAAATGCTCCATCAGCCCCAGGAAATAGGGCAGATCTTCCTTGTTCACCCGCTTCTCATAAAGCGTGAGGATAAAATCGCCCTGGCTGGTTTTCAGCGCGTAATTGCTGTTCTCCACCCCTTCGGCAATGCCCCGGAAGGCGGTAAGCGTGCCGATCTCGTAGAGCGCCAGAAACTCTGTCAGCGCCTCGTCTGTAACTTCGGTATAAACTGCCATGCGCGTAGATGACCGGGGCGCAAAAATCTGGCAAGGGAGCAGGCATGAAAGATTTCAAATCCGCCCTCCTGCCCGCTGCGTCCCTGGTATGTCTGCTGAGCCTTGCCGACTGCGGCTCGGGATTCTCAGTCCATATGATCAACAGCACCACCACTACGACCCACGCAGCCATCATCAGTAAGGCAGGTGAAGAGAGCACGCTGCGCACAACCAGCACGGTTGCTGCGCCCGCCCCAGCTAGCGCGGATAATACTGCCAGCACGGGCAGCGGGATTAGTTTTAGCATGATAAATAATACCGGCCCGGTTAGCATGGCTAATAAGGCCGGCGCACCCAGCACGGCTGGCACGACCGAGGCACCCAGCACGGTTAACACACCGAGCCCAGCCAACACGGCCAGCACGATTAGTACGCCCAGCCCAGCCAGTGCGATGCCCGCGGACCCCACCACCTACTGCCCGCAAGTGGCGGTGCTGCAACAGGCACAGACCGTAACGCTCTTTCTCCCCGGCCGCAGCGATGTCGCCTCGCAAATTTCCACCGCACAGCTCAGCAGCGTATCAGGCGATTGCGTGTACCAGAAAAAGCACCATGAAGGGTTGCTTGAAGTGCGCTTCACCAGCAACTTCCTCGCAGATAATGGCCCGGCGAATAATGGCCAGCCGATTACCCTGCCCTGGTTTGTGGCCATTACCAAAGGCAGCCAGATTATCGAGAAACAAGATTATCAGATTACGCTGAAATTCGATGGCAATATGAGCGTTGCGGCGGCAAGCTCAAAGCCCGTGAAGATTGAGTTGCCAGCCGTGCCGGACAGTGCGGGGATTCAGATTTTAACCGGATTTGAAATGACGCCGGACCAACT
>JAGWIL010000243.1 GCA_028866335.1 Rhodospirillales bacterium | reverse complement strand
CCAAGCACGGTTTGGGCAAGGAGGTCTGCCCGGCAATCCTCCTGCAATAACTCGGGCACCAAGGCGCGGCCTGCGAGCAGATTGATCATTGCGACATGGGGCACTTTGATGAGCCGCCGGCCAATGGCGGCGGAGAGCGGATTAACCCGGTAGGTTACCGCCATGGGTACGCCCGCCATCGCAAGCTCCAGTGTTGAGGTGCCGGATTTTGTTAGGGCTGCCTTGGCTGCTGCGAAAGCATCATAACGGGCGGAGACGTCCCGCACAATTATCGGCTTTACCGGCCAGTCTGCCGTGTGAGCGGCAACCGCATCGGCAATGCCCGAGGCCGCCGCCACAACCGGGGCGAGGCCAGGAATTTCCGGGTGTAGCAATGCCAGCGTCTGCTTGAACACCGGCAGAAGGCGCTTGGTTTCCGTTACGCGCGAGCCTGGCATAAGCACCAGCGGCACGGCATTGGGGCTGAGGCCGTGAAGGTTGAAAAACCGCGCGGCATTGCCCTTGTCAGCGCCTGATTCCAGCACCGGATGGCCGGTGAAAACCGGATGCAGCCCGTGCGGGGCGAAAAATTCTGGCTCAAAAGGCAGCAGGCAAAGCAGCTCATCCCAAAGGCCGGGAAAATGCTTCACCCTTTCCTGCCGCCAGGCCCAGACCTGCGGGGCGACATAATGCACACGCTTGGGGCCGCCGGGGCCGATGGCTTTGAGAACGCGTAAGGTAAAGCCGGGGCTGTCGATGGTTACCAGAATATCCGGCTTTTGATTTCGGATGGCTTCGATGGTCTGCGCCAGGCGTTTTTTAAGGTGCAGAACTTTGGGCAGGATTTCCGCCAGCCCCATCAGCGCCAGCTCCTGCATGGGAAACAGTGAGGTGAGCCCGGCTTCTTCCATGCGTGCCCCACCAATGCCGGAAAACCGCAAGTTTTGGTTTTGTGCTCGCAGCGCCTGCATCAACCGGAAGCCGAGCACGTCGCCACTGGCTTCTCCGGCGACGATAAATATATGCGTCATGGCGCGGCCAGGGAAAAGGGAAGCAAAACCGGAGCACAATCTGCGCCCCGGTCTTTGTTGGCAAGCCTCTTCAGGGTGCTGCGATCAGCGGTTGCGCGGCGGTGATGAAGCCTTGCAAGGCGTTGCGCTTAGCCGCGAGGCTCATGCCCGGCGTTTGAGCCAGAACCGGGCAGTATGCCGCCACCAGCGTGTTGGTGAGATCGGCATTGCTGATTGAGCTGTTATTCGCTTTTACTCCACTTATCAGCTCGCGGGTACGGTTTGGCACGGTTGCCGCGGTTGCTCCATCATAGATGTCCAACAGCCCGTTGCCAGGATCAGCCACCGTATTTGCCCCGCCGGAGGAGGAAATGCGCGGGCAGCCCAGTTTGTCAGCCGTCAGGGAGGCGGCAGGCGGCAGGCCGCCAACACCGCGCAGTTTCATCACCTCTGCGGGTGTTGCATCCGCATTGCCTTTATTGCCCCAGGCGGTGCGGACGTAATTGGTAATGTCAGCGATCTGTTGGTCGGTGAACTGCGCGCCGAAGGCAGGCATCTTCGGGCCGTTATCCGCCCAGCTATCAAGCCCGCCCAGCATTGCGCCGATGGGGTTATAGGGCAGTTGCGCGGTGACGGAGTCGTTCCCCGCGAGATTTGGCACGAAATTGGGCCCCATGCCGCCGCCCGTATTGCCATGGCAGCCTGCGCAATTGGCGGCATAAAGTGTTTGGCCACGCGCGAAAGAGGCATCAGCGCCAGGAATTGTCGGGGCAGGCAGAATAATCTGCGGTTTGGTGGCGGTTTGCAGATAAGCCGCGATATCCTGCACATCAGATATCGGAAGCTGGCTGGTGGAATGGTCCGTCATGTCGCCCATGGCGCCATAGGGCGAGCCTTTCACCATATTACCGTCGTCATGCAGGTAAGCGACAAGATCCGCCTGGGACCAGCCGCCGACACCGAAGGCTTTGTCCGACGAGATATTCGGGGCGAACAAATTATCGATTGGCGCGCCCGCATAAGCCTTGCTGGCAATGGTGGCCTGCATGAGATTGCGCGGGGTGTGACATTCGCCGCAATGGCCCAGTGCCTCAGTGAGATAAGCACCGTTCTTCATATGCTCGTCCCAGGCGGGGTTCATGTGCATCGGCCCGGAGGTGAAGAACAGGATGCGCCAGCCGAGCAGCACGGGCCGCTGGTTGAAGGGGAAGCTGAGTGTATTGGGCAGGCGCGGCGCCTGCACCGGTGCCAGCGAATCCAGATATGCCTTGATGGCCATCACATCTGGGTAAGAGAGCTTGGTGTAAGAGGTGTATGGCATTGCCGGGTAAAGAAACTTCGGGAACACCAGGAAGTTGCTGCCGGGCGAGACGCCGTCATGCAGGGCGGCGT
Source organism: Rhodospirillales bacterium (assembly GCA_028866335.1). The sequence goes on along the minus strand of JAGWIL010000243.1, from coordinate 944 downwards.
AGAACTGCTTATCAGTCCAGTTGCCGATGCCGGTGGTTTTGTCTGGCGTGATGTTGGGGGTGGAGAGCCCACCAAAAGGTGTTTGCATCACCAGCCCGCCAGAGAACGGGGCATGGCCGGGGCCGGTGTGGCAGGGCATACAATCAGCCGCGGTGACGAGATATTTGCCACGGGCGATGAGGGCGGCCGGGTCAGATGGAGCCGAGAGCGAGGCAGCGGGGTAGTCTTGTGTATCCGCCGCGGTGGCCATGCGGCTCGCGGCAAGCGCGCCCAGCCCCAATACAAGGGCAGCGGCGGCGATCAGCGGGCGCAGGGCGGGCAGTCTCGGCATTCTGGCTGGCATGGCTTGTCCCTAAGGCGGTCTGGTTCAGCCGCTTTTCGCCAATTACGACGTTTGGATCAAGTACGGTTGTAAAGAGCCTTCGGATCAATGAGCGGCGCGGCGATTTCTGTGAGCTCGCCATCGCGCATGGCGGTGTAAAAACAACTGCGCCGGCCTGTGTGGCAAGCCACACCTTGCTGATCCACAAGCAACAGCAGGGCATCGCCATCGCAATCTATTCGCATCTCGACCAGGTTTTGCATTTGGCCGGAGGTTTCGCCCTTACGCCAAAGCTTGGCCCGAGACCGGGAAAAATAACAAACTTTGCCCGTGCGCAGGGTTTCCTCCACGGATTCAGCGTTCATCCAGGCGAGCATTAACACTTCACCGGTGTCGTGCTGTTGGGCGATGGCGGCGACCCGGCCGTCGGCATTGAAAGAAATGGCGGAAAGCGCGGGCGAGGGGGCGTTTACGGTCATGCAGCATCAAGGGGCCGGGTGGGAGGCGGCGTCAAGTGCCAGGCGAAGCAAGATGCAAAATAATGCGTCTGGAGCGGCTTTACGACTCCGTAGCATTACGAGATGCCGCTTCCTTGCGGTTGGGGGAGAGCGCCGAGGGTAAA
>JAGWIL010000242.1 GCA_028866335.1 Rhodospirillales bacterium | reverse complement strand
GGGCGGTTTGCCGCCACCACTTTCGTGGGGGCAGGCCACGCCATCCGCCGTGCCGCGTGGCAGGCGGTGGGCGGGTATGACGAGAGTTTCTTCTTCACCTGGGAGGAATATGATTTCTGCCTCGCCGCCATCGCGCGCGGGTGGCGGGTTTTTTATGAGGGCGGGCTGGCGGTGATCCATACACCCGCCGCCGAAGGCCGGTTCCGCTGGCAGGAGGCGCGGATGACGCATTTCATCCGCAACCGGCTGGTTATTGCCCGCAAATGGCGGCAGGGTTGGTTGGCCTTGGCACCTTGGCTGCTGGGGTATGGGCTAATCGCGGCGCGGCATGGTTGCTTCCGCGCGGCGTGGGCGGGGTTTTGCCAAGGCTGTGCTGCGCCGGTTGCGGCCCCACGTAAAATGCCGGGGCCAATGCGCGATTATATCCGCGCTTATGAAACCCGCCAGCGGGGAACGTTGTTAACGCGGATTAAGCTGGAACTGCTCAACCGCCTTCCGGCTTAACCGCCAGCGGGTGATGCGCTTGCACCAGCTTTTGCAGCCGCTCCGCCAGCACATGGGTGTAAATCTCGGTGGTGGCGATATCGGCATGGCCAAGCAGTTTTTGTAAGGCCCGCAAATCCGCCCCATGCGCCAGCAAATGCGAGGCGAAGGAATGGCGCAGTACATGCGGGGAAAGCCTTGCCAGGTCCAGCCCCGCCTCCAGCGCCGCCTGTTTCAAGAGCAAGGCGAAACCCTGGCGGGTCATCGGCTGAGAGATGTCCCGCCCGGCAAAAAGATAGCGTGCCTTGGCCGGAGAGGCGGCGCGCAAAGCCGCAGCAGCATGGCGGGCGGCATCCGATAGCGGGATCATGCGTTCCTTGCCGCCTTTGCCTTTAATGAGCAGCATCATCGCATCGGTGGTGAGCGCGCTGGCGCGGAGCGAAAGCATTTCCGTAACGCGCAACCCGGTGGAATAGAGAATTTCCAGCCCCGCCTGAGCTTTTAGCCCCGGCAGCCCTTCCATGCCGCGCGCGGCATCCAGCAAGGCGTCCACCTCGCTCTCGCTCAAATATTTCGGCAGGGATTTGGGCAGTTTGGGGGCGCTGATTTCAGCGGCGGGGTTGTCATCGCGCGCGCCCTCACGCAGCAAAAACAGGAAGAATTGCTTCAGGGCGGAGAGCCGACGTGCCTGGGTTCTGGCCGCCAAGCCGGAGGTGCCGAGGCTTTGCATATACCCCGCGATATCTGCCGCGCTGGCGCGGGAAACCGGCTGGCTTCTGCCCAAAAAGCCTGAGAAATCGTCCATGTCCGCCTGATAGGCGGCCAGTGTGTTGGAAGCTGCCCCGCGTTCCGCGGCCAGCATCTCCAAAAAAGCTTCCACGCGGCTATCTGGTATCATCCCGGCTATGTGATAAGCCTGCCCGCCGATGCCATTCAATACTGAAATCGCCCCGGACTCGCAGCGCAGCATCGTGCTGGTCGGCCTGATGGGTGCGGGCAAAACCGCCATTGGCAAGCGCCTGGCTGCGTTGCTGGGGCTGCCGTTTTACGATGCCGATGAAGAGATTGAGCGCGCGGCGGGCATGAGCATTGCCGAAATCTTCAAAGCCCACGGGGAGAGTGTGTTCCGGGCCGGGGAAAAGCGGGTGATCCAGCGCCTGCTTGCCAATGGGCGCATTGTGCTGGCCACGGGCGGCGGCGCGTTTATGGACGCTGAAACCCGCGCCTGCATTCGCGCGCGCGCAATTTCCGTCTGGCTGCGCTGTCCCATCCCGGTGCTGGTGCGGCGCACCGCCGGGCGCAGCCACAGGCCGCTGCTGAATACCGGCAACCCGGCTGAGATATTGGAAAAGCTTTCCGCCACGCGCAGCCCAGTTTATGCGCTGGCGGATATCATCGTTGATGGATCAGAGGACCCACCGCACGTGACCACCGCCAATGTTGCCCTCGCCGTCGAAAATTATCAACCGCCCCGCAAAGTGGAGGTGACGCTTTCCGATGCCAGCTACGATGTGCTGATCGGCACGGGGTTGCTGGCCAGGGCCGGGGCGTTTTTGGCGCCGCTGCTGCCGCAGCCGCGCTGCTTCATCGTGACGGACGAGCATGTGGCGGCGCTGCATCTGGCCACCCTTACATCCAGCCTGGATGAGGTTGGCATCGCGCATCAGAGCTTCGTGGTGAAACCGGGAGAGGCCTCCAAAAGCTTTGCTTCGTTCCAGGCGCTGATGGACGATCTGCTGGCAGCAAAGATCGACCGTAAAACCACCATCATCGCCCTGGGCGGCGGCGTGGTGGGGGATCTTGCAGGGTTTGCTGCGGCTTCGGCCCTACGCGGGGTGCCGTTTGTGCAAATCCCCACCTCGCTGCTGGCGCAGGTTGATAGCTCCGTGGGCGGCAAGACCGGCATCAATTCCGTGCACGGCAAAAACCTGATTGGCGCATTTTACCAGCCGCTGCTGGTGCTGGCCGATACCGGCGTGCTGAACACGCTGCCGCCGCGTGAATGCGCGGCGGGCTATGCCGAGATTGTGAAAGCCGGGCTGATCGCGGACGCGGATTTCTATGCCTGGTGCGAAGCCCATGGCGCTGCTTTGGTGGCGGGGGATAAAGATGCCCAGGCCCACGCGATCGAGTATGCCGTGCGGTTCAAAGCCCAGGTGGTGGGGGATGATGAGCGCGAAACCAAGCCAAATGATGGCCGCGCGCTGCTGAATCTCGGCCATACCTTCGCCCATGCGCTGGAGGCCGAAACCGGCTATGGCGGCGGGTTGCTGCACGGCGAGGCGGTGGCGACCGGGCTGGTGCTGGCCGCGCATCTCTCCGCCTCTCTGGGCCTGGCCCCGCAGGAGGATGCGCCGCGCATCGCCCAGCATTTATCCGAAATCGGCCTGCCGGTGCGGATTGCGGATCTGCCCGCCGAGCATCTGCTGGCGCATATGAAGCTGGACAAGAAAAATCGCGGCGGCAAGCTGCATTTCGTGCTCACACGCGGCATTGGCCAGGCCTTTACCAGCGGCGACGTGCCGGAAGAAGCGGTGCGCGCCACGCTGCTCGCGAACGGCGCGGTATAAGCGTTAGGACTGCGCGTCCGGCGAGAGCACAACACAGCCTGTCGGCCCGCCAGAGAGGCGCGAGCACGCATTCACGGCCTCTTCGCGCTCAAGCCCAACAAAACGGGCGCGGTATTTGGTGCCGCTGCCGGTGTGTATGCTCATCACCACAGGCCGCGCCCGCGTTAGCACATTGGCACCGGTGAGCTCGGCCATGCCCAGCGCCGCCTGGGCGTTGGAGGAGGTGTTATAAGCCCCAACCTGTATGCCCCAGCTATGACGGCCGGAATTGAAAGCGAC
>JAGWIL010000241.1 GCA_028866335.1 Rhodospirillales bacterium | reverse complement strand
CTTCAGCGCCAGACCCCAGGAAAGCGCCGATATTCGCTGAGACGCGCGCAACCACCCAATCTGGTGTGAGCGCCAGCAGAAAACCGAAAGGTTGCACCCCGCCGAGAATATGGATCGGCTCGCGGTCGCAATTGCTGAGATCGACAGGTTGGGGATCAGGCGTCAACGGCGAGGCTCTCTTCAAAATATGTAAATGCGGCACATGCGCTGGCGCGGCAGTTTTCTTCTTCCGCCGGCGTGAAATTCTGGCTGTTCAATAGGTGTAGAAAGGTCTTCCACCCCCCGGCGCGGCGGGCTTGTAACGCGAGATGGCTTGCCCCGGCTTCATCCGTGAACCCAAGCCCGGCAGCCCAGCGGCGCAAATGCAACGCACCCATGCTCGCACCTTGCAGCACATATAACGCGCCCCATGCGGCGGAAGCTGTGAGTGCCTTGCCTGTCGGCGGTAAAAACGGGGTGTCATGCCCCAGTGCCGCAAGGTCTGCCGCTATTTCCCGCGTGAGCACATACTCGCTGGCCGGAATGACCGCGGCCTCCGCCAGTTGCATTTCCAGCCGCCCTCGCGCCAGAAAATTCGCCCGCAGGTAAAGCGCATAGCCGGAATGGCTGGCAAAGAAGCCACTCTTCCTCAGTGTTTCGTCCAACCGGCGATGCTGCGCTGCCGTGGTTTCGGACAGGGCCGCGCGGCGGTCGTGTTGCCCAAGAGAAATATCAGCCATCCGTGCTCTATATGGCCAATATTTTCTGGTCTCCAAGCAGCAATTATTAAATCCAGTCTATGTTTGCCGCGCCCGAAGGCGGTTTATCATCGCTCTCGTTTCCGGCGACAAAACGCGCTAGGAGTTCAAAATGAACGTTCTGGCACCTATTCCCGCCGGGCTTGTGGTCGAGATCGTCTTCGATTTCGTTTGCCCCTGGTGTTATTTGGGGGTTAAGCGGCTTTCCTTTCTGCTGGCGCGCCGGCAGGAGCTGAACGTGCAGCTTAACTGGCGGCCGTTTTTGTTGAACCCGGATATGCCGCGCGGCGGGATGCCGCGTGTTGACTACATGATCCGGAAATTTGGCGCGGAGGAGCGGGCAAAGCGACTTTATGCATCCATCGCCGAACTTGGCGCCTCAGAAGGGATAGAGTTTAATTTTGCTGCCATCCGGCGCACGCCAAGCAGCGTGGACGCCCATAGGCTGATGCGCGAAGCCGCCAGAGTAGGGCTGGCCGACCGGTTGGTATTGCGGATTTTCGCGGCGCATTTCGTGGAGGGGGCGGATATTGGCGCGCCCGCCGTGCTGGCGGCGCTTGCGGGGCAGGAGGGAATGGATGCCATTGCCATCGAACGCTTCCTTAACTCAGGCGAAAGTTCTGAATTTGTGCACGCGGAAAACCTGCACGCGCATCGTCTCGGCATTAACGGCGTGCCGTGTTTTCTAATCGACGGGGAACATGCCATCGCCGGCGCGCAAGAGGGGGAGGTGCTGGAGAGATTGATCGATCTGGCGTTAAGCGCCGCGAAAGAGCGTTAAGTCTGAAGTCTTCGGCGGTTTTTTAATATGGCGCGGGAGGGTTTTTTTTCTTTGCGGCTGCGCTACATCTTACAACTGTGCAATCTACTCTGTTCTGCCGGTAAAGGTTTTATCCTTGTGAAAAAATATGTGACCGCCACCAGTTTCACCGTGTTGGGCGCGGCTGCGCTGGCATGCCTTGCTCAACCGGCCATGGCGGCGGTGCCGCCTGACGACCCGCACAGCATTCTTACCATTCAGCTAGAGAATGACGCGCTCTCCATCCCCAGCACGGATGAGCTTTATACTTCTGGCGAGCGGCTGGGCTATGTTGGCCCCACCGGTGCCGTGCCAGGCTTTATTGCAAGCCTTGGCCACGGCTTGTTCGGTGAAGGCACACAGAGGCTGGAAGTGGACTTCCAGCAGCAGATATTCACCCCGACCGACACCCAGATTTATAACCCCAACCCGCATGACCGCCCTTATGCCGGGCAGCTTTCGGCCCGGCTGAGTCTGATTCAGGACACCACGGAGACGCGCTCCATCGCCGGGGCGGCGGTGGGCATGGTGGGGCCGGCAGCACTCGGCCAATCCGTGCAGAACGGGTTTCATGAGATCATCGGCCAGACGCCAAATAAAGGCTGGCGCTATCAGTTGCATAACGAACCAACGCTGGATTTCTTCGGCGGGCGCATCTGGCGCGAGGATGTGGCGGATTTCGGCGGCATCGGCGTGCAGGTTCTGCCGCAAGTCACCGGGCAGGTGGGCAATACCGAGATTTACGCGCAAACCGGCGGCATCGTGCGGTTTGGCCAGGGGCTGGATTCAGATTTCGGTCCGGCGGTGATGCAGCCACAGCTTTCAGGCACGGATGCCTACACCCCCACCCAGCCCTTTGTCTGGTACGTGTTCGGCGGCGCGCTGGGCCGGTTTGTGGCGCATGACATGCTGATCCAGGGCAATGATTTCCGCTCCAGCCGTGGCGTGGGGTTGACCCATTTGCAGGGTGATTTGGAATTTGGCGCGGCGGTTATAGTCCGCGGTGTGCGCGTTTCGGCGGTGGAAACCTTCGAGACGCCGGAATTTCACCACTCCGCCCCGGCGTTTCAATATGGTTCAGTGGCGGTTTCCTTCAGGTTTTAGCTAAGAAGGCCCGAAACGCGGTGAGGGTGGCGGGGGAGATGTAATGTTCCATACCTTCTGCATCTTCCTCTGCCGCCTCGCGCGGCACGCCGATGGCGGTGAGCACCTCCACCACCACACGGTGGCGCTCCCGGCTATGCGCCGCCAGTTTTAGGCCAGCTTCCGTAAGCGAAACGCCATGATAAGGCACGGATGTCGCCAAGCCTTCGCGCTTCAACCGGCCGATGGTTTTAATGACGGTGGCGTGTGAAACGCCGAGGCGGCGGGCGATATCCGTCGGCCGGGCACCGCCCGTGCCGGTATGCAAATCGTCTATCAATTCCGCGTAATCCTCCAGCGTGGCGCTGGATTGCGCGGCGCGGGCTTTGCCGAAACGCCTTGCCTGGGTAGGCTCGGCAGGCAACGGGGCGGCTGGGTTATTTTGGGCCATTTTATGGCGAACTCCGGTATTCTGGCATGAATTGCGGGAAAAGCCCCATGCTGGCAAGTTTGGTGGCGAGTGTTGTCGCGTTGCACAATTTCGTTATACTTGAAACTCAGCGGTGTGCGCCACGCAGCCGCGGAAACTTGTATTTTTTATAACGGATTCAATCACTCGCCCGGAAAAGCGGGCGACAAAAACATAAGGGGTATCGCCGTGGCCACTGAAAAATCGCAGAACGTGCAGGATGTGTTCCTGAACCACGTGCGCAAG
>JAGWIL010000240.1 GCA_028866335.1 Rhodospirillales bacterium | reverse complement strand
GTCAACAACGGCCAAATTCCTGCCAAACAAGAATATTTTCCCATGATACAAGAAAAACTCCACTGGACAAAATCCTCCTGATTTGCCATTCTCTCACATCGTGAGATTAATTCCCATATAAATGTTAATATGGGTAATTCTGGAGGAATAGGATGGCACGGATGGCGGCCGCGCGATAGCGAGGTTATGAAGGGCGAGGGCATCGCCTTTTGGCATTCCGGGCGTTACACGCCAACCGCTTTATGATCTGTCGGCGGGCATTCGTGCCCGCGAAGCAAACGTCATGCGGGGGGAAGGGGATAATATTAGGAGACTTGAGTTATGAAGGTGTGCATTTTTGGTGCCGGTGCAATCGGCGGATATCTGGGCGCGGAAATGTCTCGCGCCGGTGCGGATGTGAGCCTGGTTGCGCGTGGCGCGAACCTTGAGGCGATGCGCCGCGACGGCGTGCGCGTGATTAAGGAAAACGAGGAATTCGTTGCCCGCCCCGTTTGCACCAGCGACACGAAAGAGCTTGGCGTCCAGGATTATGTGATCATTGGACTCAAGGCGCATCAAATCTCCGCTGCTGTGCCAGCGTTGCTGCCGTTGCTGGGTGAGAACACCAGCGTGGTGGCCGCGGTTAACGGCATTCCTTATTGGTATTTCCACCGCCATGGCGGCAAGCTTGATGGCAAGGTTGTCGAGAGCGTTGATCCGGGCGGCCTGCAATGGGACGGCATTGGGCCAGAGCGGGCGATTGGCTGCATCGTGTATCCGGCAACCGAGCTGGAGCAGCCCGGCGTTATCCGTCATATCTATGGGGACAAATTCCCGATCGGCGAGCCCTCGGGCGAGATTACGCCGCGGGTTCAGCGTTTGTCTGAGCTGTTTGAGGCTGCTGGCCAGCGCGCGCCTGTGCTTGATCGCATTCGTGACGAGATTTGGCTGAAGCTGTGGGGTAATCTGAGCTTCAACCCGGTCAGCGCGCTTACCCATGCAACGCTTGACGTGATCTGCACGGACCCTGGCACGCGCGCCGTCTGCAAATCCATGATGCTGGAGGCACAGGAGATCGCCCAAACCCTGGGTGTGAATTTCCGTGTTGACGTGGAGCGCCGGATTGAAGGTGCGCGCAAGGTTGGCGCGCATAAGACCTCCATGCTGCAAGACCTTGAGCGTGGCCGCGATATGGAGGTTGCACCCTTGCTGACGGTTGTGCAGGAATTTGGCCGTATGTTAGACCTGCCGACACCTACCATAGATGTTGTTCACGCGCTGATCTGCCAGCGGGCGATGACAGCCAAAATGGGTTAATTTCTGGCGCCGAGTTCCCTCACGCCAGCCACTCAGCACGGGCCGCGCCGCAAGGTGCGGCCTTAGGAGGATTTAATGCCGCAATTCGCAGCAAACCTGACGATGCTTTACAATGAGGTTCCGTTTCTTGACCGTTTTGCCGCTGCGGCGAAGGACGGCTTCACGGCGGTGGAATTCATGTTCCCCTACGATTACGAGCCTGCCGAGATCACCGACAGGCTGAAGGCAAACGGCCAGACGCTGGTGCTGCACAATCTGCCGGCCGGCAATTGGGCGGGTGGCGACCGTGGCATTGCCTGCCAGCCAGGCCGTGTGGAGGAATTCCGCGCTGGTGTGGACAAAGCAGTGACCTATGCCAAGGCATTGAACTGCCCGAAGCTGAACTGCCTTGCGGGCATCCCGACAGGCGATGCTGCGGAAGCCCGCCAGGTGCTGGTGGAAAACCTGCGTTATGTAGGCAAGAAGCTCGCCGAAGCAGGGCTTGAGCTGCTGCTGGAGCCGGTGAACACGCGCGACGTGCCGGGCTTCTTCGTCAACAAGCTCGATCAGGCGCTGTCCATTCTGGATGATGTCGGCATGAGCAATGTGCGCCTGCAATTCGACATCTACCACACCCAGGTGATGGAAGGTGATATCGCCAACAAGCTGACAGCGTATTTCGACCGGATCGGACATCTGCAGTTGGCGGATAACCCCGGCCGCAACGAGCCGGGCACAGGTGAGATCAACTACCCGTTCCTGTTCAGCCGCATCGATACGCTCGGTTACAAGGGCTGGATTGGTTGCGAATACAGGCCGCGCGGCACGACCTCGGAAGGTATGTCCTGGCTGACCACCCAGGTGCCAGCGCGCTGATTTTTACCAATATATTTATTATCTTCAGGAGACGAACGATATGAGCAAGATCGGATTCATCGGCCTCGGCATTATGGGCCGCCCCATGGCGGGGCATCTGCTCGCTGGCGGCCATACAGTTCACGCTTTCGACCCGTTCGGCGTCTCGCCCGAACTCGTTGAGAAAGGCGCGATCGTCGCTTCGAATAATGCTGAAGTCGCCCGTAATGCCGACATCATCATCATGATGGTGCCGGATACCCCCAACGTCGAAGACGCGCTGTTCTCGGCTGGCGGTGTCGCCGAAGGGCTGACGGCGGGCAAGATCGTTGTTGATATGAGCTCGATCTCGCCGATCGAAACCAAAGCGTTCGCGAAGAAGATCAATGATCTGGGCTGCGAATATCTCGATGCGCCGGTTTCCGGTGGCGATGTGGGTGCCAAGGCCGCAAGCCTCACCATTATGGTCGGCGGCTCGGAAGCGGCTTTCAACACCGTACTCCCGATCTTCCAGCTCATGGGCAAGAACATCACGCTGGTGGGTGGCAATGGCGATGGCCAGACCACCAAGGTTGCGAACCAGATCATCGTGGCTCTGACCATCGAAGCCGTGGGCGAAGCGCTGCTGTTCGCGTCCAAGGCTGGGGCTGACCCGGCACGTGTGCGCCAGGCGCTCATGGGCGGCTTCGCGAATTCGCGGATTCTGGAAGTGCATGGCGAGCGTATGGTCAAGCGCAATTTCGAGCCTGGCTTCCGCATTGCCTTGCACCAGAAAGATTTGAACCTGGCGCTGCAGGGTGCCCGTAATCTGGGGATCTCGCTGCCGAACACCGCCACCTGCCAGGAGCTGTTCAACGCGGCGGCTGCCGCTGGCGGCGCCGCCTGGGATCATTCAGGCATGGTGCGCGTGCTGGAGAAGCTTGCCAACCATGAAATCTCCAGCCCAAGCCAGGCGAAGTAATGGCTGAGCCAATTCACTGGGTTCGCTTTACCCACGAAGGCAAAGATGGTTTCGGCGTGCTGCAAGGCACGTCGATCCAGGTGCATGAAGGCGACATGTTCGCCCAGAATCGGGCCACTGGCGTAGTGTTGCCGCTCGCTTCTGTAACCCCGCGCGCGCCGTGCAAGCCGGGGAAAGTCATCGCGTTGTGGAATAATTTCAACGCGCTGGCCGCCAAGCTGGGCGTAAGCCTGCCGGAAGACCCGCT
>JAGWIL010000239.1 GCA_028866335.1 Rhodospirillales bacterium | reverse complement strand
CGCGCCAGGGCGGCGGCGGGAATATGCGGGCCGATATCGTTCAGCACTAGCCGGGTGATTGGCGTGTTCTGCGCGGCGGCAATCATCATGCCGCAAATGCCACCCAGCGAAGTGCCAACCCAGGAAACCGGCTTGTTGATCTGCGCCAATAGATGCGCCAGCGCCACCGCGTAAGTGGGTGGCTGATAGGAAACACCATCAGGCAGCCAGTCAGATTTTCCACGCCCCGGTAAGTCAGGGCAGATCACGTGGAAATGGTCTGACAATGCTTCCGCCAGCGCATCAAAATCCCGGCCGGTGCGGGTTAGCCCATGCACGCAAACCACCGCCGGAGCAGCCGGATTGCCAAACTCGACAAAGGCCATTTTATAAAAGCGCGTGCCCAACAGATAATTGACCGACCCTGCCCGCGCCATAAACCGTTTCCTCTCTCGACCACAGGAAAATCCTGGCTTATGGCCATAGATGATGCCGCAACGCGCCACAACCAACTTTGCCGGGCGGATGATCACCATTATGGTGGCCGCCAGCCTGGCGCTGAACATAACCGCGCTGGCAGCCCTGCTTGCCGCCCATGCCCGGCTGAACAGCGACTTTATGGCATTCTGGTCTTTCCCGCGCTTTGTCGCGGCGCACCCGGCTGGGCAGCTTTATAATGCGGCAGCTCTTACCGCATTCCAGCAACAGCTTTATCCGGGTTTTCACAGCTTCTACCCTTATTTGTACCCGCCGACGCTGCTGCTGGCGCTCTCCTGGCTGAAATTCATAGGCTTCTTCCCGGCGGAGTTATTATGGACGCTGCTTGGCTGCTTAGCCCTTGCCATTAGCGTGCGCGCCATGTTTCCCGGGCGGCCATGGGCCACACTGGCCGGGCTTCTGGCTTGCCCGGCGGCACTCATCTGCGCCACCACCGGCGAAACCGCTTTCTTCACCACCGCCTTGCTGCTGGCAGGTTTTGCCTGGCTGCCCCAGCGACCGGTTCTGGCGGGGGTTTGCTTTGGGTTGTTAACGCTCAAACCTCAGCTTGGCGTGCTGCTGCCCTTCTTTTTGCTGGCGCGGGGAGACTGGCGGGCGATTTACTCCGCCTGCGCCACCGCCCTGCTGTTAAACGGGCTCTCCTGCGTGGTGCTTCCGGCTAATTTATGGGCACTGTGGTGGCACACACTGCCCGCTTACCAGAGCAGCTATTTCAACGCTGTAAAGGTGCTGAACCTCAACATCATCGTTACCCCCGCCGCCAATCTCGTGGTGCTGGGCGTAAGCCAGAGGGTGGCGTGGATTGTGCAGGCCATTTGCGGCATCAGCATGGTCTTGCTCACCATCTGGGCGGCGCGGCGTGCCCCTTACCGGCTGGCTGTTGCCGTAACACTCATCGCCACCTTCCTCGCCCAGCCGCACGCTTATGCGTATGACAGCATCGCCGCCATTGCCGCCCTGGCCCTGGCGATGGAGGCACTGCCCGGCCCACGCGCTTCGGCGCTGGGCATCGCGGCTTATCTTGCTCCCTGGGTGCTGCTCTCCCCCGCGGCCCACTGGTTTTTATACGCCCCGTTGCTGGCGGCATGTCTGGCAACCATCGTGGCTCTTGCGTTTTCAGCACAAAAAAGCGCAAAATTCGGCCATGAGCCAAACCGCCTTCTACCCCCCACTGCCACCTGACCACGCCCTCTCCCACGGGGTGATCCAGCGCCGCTGTGCCGCGTTTATTTTCGACATGATCGGAATCGCGGTGTTCTTCTGGGCCATGGCCATCGCCATCGTGATTTTTGGCGTGCTCACGCTCGGTTTCGGCTGGCTGGCGTTTCATATTCTGCCCTGGCTGCCGCTGCTTTATTACACGCTGCTGATCGGCGGCACCGGGGCCACACCGGGCCAGCGCCTGGCCGGCTTGGCCGTGCGGCAGGATGCGACACTGGAGCATCCCACCCTCGCCCAGGCCTTTGTGTGGACCTTGCTGCTCTGGCTCAGCTTCGTGCTGGCGGGCCTGCCTTTCCTGTTGGCCTTCGTGAATCCGCGCCACCGAACCGCGCATGACATGCTCTCCGGCCTCACCCTCGTGCGGACCACGCAATTTCGTTATTGACGCCGAGGCCCCAAGCCTCAAACATAGGGCTTAGCATGAGCTACAAGCCCGCCCGCAGACCGCATTTTTTCTACACCACCTCGCCCCTGCCCTGCCCTTATGTAGCAGGCCGCACGGAACGCAAGGTGGTAACCGAGCTGGTGGGCGTTTCCGCCGAAACGCTGCATGACCGGCTTTCCCGCGGTGGCTTCAGGCGCAGCCACAACATTGCCTACGCCCCCGTGTGCCCAAACTGCACGTCCTGTGTTCCCATTCGCGTCCGGGCGAAGGACTTTCTGCCAGACCGCACCCAGAAACGCATTGAGCGGCGCAACGCCGACCTGCTTGTGCAGGAGATGCCGCCCCGCGCCACGGCGGAGCAATACGCGCTGTTCCAAATCTATCAGCAAGCCAGGCATGGCGAGGGCGACATGTCCACCATGAGCTTCTACGATTACCGGGCCATGGTTGAGGATACGCCGATCGAAACTTCGATGGCGGAATTTCGTTTGCCCAACGGCCAGCTTGTCGGCGCCTGCCTGACAGACCGGCTGGGAGACGGCGTTTCCGCCGTTTACAGCTTCTTCGATACAGATCTCGCGCAGCGTTCGCTTGGCACCTACGCCATCATCTGGCTGGTGCGACGGGCTGTAGAACTAGGCCTGGAGAATGTGTATCTCGGCTACTGGGTTCAGGAGAGCCGCAAAATGGCTTATAAGGCGAAGTTCAACCCCACCGAAATTCTGCGTGGCGGCCAATGGCGAGCGTTTGGGGACATCGCTGCCGCCAGGACTGATCTGATTTCCGTACCAGCCTGAAAAAAACTGGAAGGCCACCCTGCCGGCCACCATGTGAAGCAGTGCTTGTAACTGAAAGGCAGGCTGAAATGGCGGCTTCTAAAAGCTCCTCTTCCTTGATACTTCGCGCGGCGGCACTGTCTCTGCCCGCCATGGCCGTAGCCGGTGCCGCGATGCTGGCCCGGCGCCACCCTGTTGGCAACCCGCTGGTACCAGAGCCGCTGCGCGCTGTCTCACTAAAGGATTATCTGGGCCGTTGGTATGAGGTGGCGCGCTACGAGCAATCTTTCGAAAAAGACTGTGAGGCTGTGAGTGCCGATTACAGCCTGCGCGCGGACGGCAAAATCAACATTGTTAACACCTGCCGCACGGCCGACGGCAAAACCCGCGCAAGCAGGGGAAGCGCGAAGCTAGTACCCGGCAGCGAAGGTGCCAAATTCAAGGTCAGTTTTTTCGGGCCTTTTTACGTTGGCAATTACTGGGTACTGGACCACGCGCCCGATTATAGCTGGTCGATT
>JAGWIL010000238.1 GCA_028866335.1 Rhodospirillales bacterium | reverse complement strand
CGGTCGCTGTGCTGCCCATCGTGATCGTGCTGCCCGGCTTCTAACCCGAGGAACCTCCCATGACCGAAGAAACCGCATCCGCTCCGGCGGAGGGCGAAGCCTTGCCCACCGTTTCCCCGACGCCCGCGAAAGCGGGCTTTTTTTCGCGCGCAGAGCAGGCCGCGAAGACCGACGCCGAGCGCGTGATCGCTGCCGTCGAGCGCTGGTACGCCGCCCATTTCCACGCCGCCGCCGTCGAGGGCCGCGCACCCATTACCGCCGACGACAAGGCCGCGCTGATCCAGCACGTCGCCGACGCCGTGGCACCCACCGCCACCCAGGAGTAACCATCATGGCTCAGCGTTCCTTCGGCTCCGGCCTGCTTTTCGCGACCAACACGGCCGCCAACTCGACCCCGATTCAGTTCGGCACCCTGCAGGATGTCTCGCTCGACATCTCGCGCACCCTGAAAGAGCTGTACGGCCAGGCACAGTATCCTGTGGCCGTGGGCGCCGCTCAGCAGAAGATCACCGGCAAGGCCAAGGTCGGCCAGGTCAACGGTCGGCTGTACAACGACCTGTTTTTCGGCGGCACGATGGCGACCGGCCAGACGCTGCTCGTTTACCAGGAAGCCGGCACGGTTCCGGCCGCCACGACCTATACCGTCTCCGTCGCCAACGCCGCGACGTGGGTCGAGGATGAGGGTGTGCTGTACTCGAACACCGGCCTGCCGTTCAAGCGCGTGGCCAGCGCCCCGGCCATCGGTGAGTACAGCGTCGCGGCCGGCGTCTACACCTTCGCCGCCGCCGATGCGTCCGCTGCGGTGCTCATCAGCTACACCTACACCAGCGCCAGCGCCGGCAACACGATCAACGTGGGCAACCCGCTGCAGGGCGTGCAGCCGCCGTTCTCCATCGTGCTGCAACGCGCCTACAACGGCCAGCAGGAATCGTTCAAGCTGTGGTCGTGCATCGCCTCGAAGCTGACGCTGCCGACCAAGATGGCGGACTGGGGCATCACCGAGATCGATTTCATGGCCTTCGCCGATTCGGCTGGCCGTGTGATCACGCCGTATGTTTCGGAGTAAGCCATGATTCCTGGCGCGACCATCAAGTTCGGCGACACCGAGTACACCGTGCCGCCCATCAACCTGCGCATCAGCTTCCTGCCGGAGATGGATGTGCTGTGCAAGCCGGACGGCGAGGTGCCGTTCGGTGAGTACGTCAAGGCGGCCAGCACGGTGCTGTTCGCCCTGTTCCAGCGCAACTATCCCGACATGAGCCGCGATCAGTTCAACGACATCGTGGACCTGCCGATGCTCAAGCCCGTGATGACCGGCATGTTGCAGATCAGTGGGTATGCTGCCGCCCCTTTGGCAGCAGCGGCGGAGCCGGTGAACCAACCAGCCGAGCCGAGCTTGTCGGATTCATCCACTCCGCCACCGGATGGTTCCCCGACGACATCCTCGAACGCCTGACCTGGCAGGACGTGGCCGATCTTTCCGAGGGCTGGAAGGATCGGCCACCGGTGCAGTGGATGGTGCAGGGCTATCTCGGCATAAAGCCGCAAGGAAAAGCGGATGACGATGGCGAGTTCGATCAGCTGGTGGGTGAATTGCAGATGGGCCGGGCGTAGGATGTGCTGACTTTCCAGAAGGGAAATCAGCGATGAAAAGGATGCTTTTTGCCGTATGCACAATGCTGGCAGCTCTTTCACTCAGCGGGTGCATGGAAGCACTCAAAAGTTTGAGCGGCAACGGACCAATGGCGCAGGCGCGTCGCACGCGTTACCTGCAGGCTCACCCTGACGACCCCTACGCGCAGCAGATATTGAACGGCCAGCTGGCGCGCGGCATGTCAACGGATGACCTGCAGGCGGTCTACGGCAGCATGTGCGGCTATTCAAGCGAATCATCACTCGGCACGTTCTACGAATGCCATCTTGACGTTCTGAACAATGACCGAACGATGATGGTTCTCGTTGACAACGACGGCAAAGTGGCGTCGTGGATCGAATAGACCAATCGAAATAGATCACCACGAACCCCGCTCCGGCGGGGTTTTTTATTGCCCAAAGGAACGCCATGCCCATCGGCTCCGATACTGAAATCATCGTCCAGATGACCGCGGAGACCGCGCAGCTGCAGGCGGGCATGGATGCGGGCGCGGCTTCGGTAACATCGTCGACGGACGCTATCAAGGCGTCCGTCGCGGATACGGCTGCGTCAGTGGCTGCATCGCAGGCAGAAATGACCGCATCCGTAGCGGGGGCGGCCACGACATGGCGTGAATTCGTCACTGAGCGCATGGGCGAATACATGCGGCTGGAAGGTGGTCACGCCGCAGCAATGAAGCGGATGGGCGCGGAGTGGGCGCAGTACAAGACCACTCTGGCAGGTGCTGGCGAAGCCTCGGTGAAGACGGGCGCCACTATCGCCGCGTCCACGGAAGAGGCGGCGGCGGCAGTCACGGCGGCGAACACTGTCATAGGCGAATCAGCGGATGCCGCAGCCAATCGCATCCGCGCCATGGTGCGCGCCTCACTTGAGCAGGTCAGCGCAAACTCCATCGTTGGCGAGAGCGAGCGCAGCCTTGCCGAGCGTCAGGGTTTGCGCGTCGAGGCGACACAGGCAGAGATTGCAGCGACCGCCGAAGCCGTCGCCGCACAAAATGCGCAGATGGTCGCCGTTGAGGAATTCATCGGAGCGCAGACTGAACAGGTTGCTATCACCGAGGCCGATACTGTTGCCATAGTCGAAAACACCGGCGCCAAGGTGCTGAATGCCCGCGTTTCCGGCGAGCTTGGCACCATGCTGGGCGAGGTGCTGTCTGGCAACTTCGGGCGGTTGCGGCGATCTGCCGGCGCGCTGGCGAATCAGTCCGGATTGCTCGCTAGAGCGTTCACCGGCATGGGGCCGCCAATACTTGCCGCTGCCGGCGCCGTGATCGCTTTCGGTGTGGCTATCGTCAAGGGCGCCGAGGAGCAGGCCAAGTTCAACGGCGCGCTGCTGATGACTGGCGGCTCGACTGGGGTCTTGGCCGGCGACCTGCAGGACATGACCGAGCGCGTGGGCGAGGCGTCGGGCAGCTTCGGCAATGCCAAGGAAGCGATGCTTGCCATCGTGGAGTCTGGCCGCATCACGGGCGATGAAATGCAGTCGGTTGGCATCGCCGCTCAGCAAATGGCAGCGTTGACCGGCGAGAGTATCCAGAAGTCGGTCGACGCGTTCGTCAAGCTGCAAGAAAAGCCGGTTCAGGCCGTTGCGGCACTGAACGACAAGTATCACTTCCTCACGACCGCCATTTTCGACCAGATCGCAGCACTGCAAAAGCAGGGCGACACCGAGGACGCGGCCAAGCTCGCCACCGAGGCCTATGCGAAGGCGCTGCAAGATCGTTCGAC
>JAGWIL010000237.1 GCA_028866335.1 Rhodospirillales bacterium | reverse complement strand
AGATACGAATCGTTCACGCCATTCGCGTCGAATTGATGCGGCACTCGCTCCACAATCTCTATTCCGCAGGCGCGCAGGCTTTCCATTTTTTCCGGGTTGTTCGTCAACAGCCGAACCCGCTTAATCCCCAAGGCCTCCAACATAGCGGCGGCAATGTGAAAATTCCGTTCATCCGCCTGCCAGCCCAGGGCGCGATTGGCATCCAGCGTGTCCAGCCCTTGGTCCTGCAAAGTATAAGCTCGCAGCTTGTTGATAAGCCCGATCCCGCGCCCTTCCTGTGCAAGGTAAAGCACCGCTCCGTTTCCTTCCTGACCCATGCGGGCAATCGCCCCCTGGAGTTGCGGCCCGCAATCGCAGCGCAAACTTCCCAGCAAATCGCCTGTGAAGCATTCGGAATGCAGCCGCACCAGCGGCGCTTCCTGCGTCTCCGGATGGCCCACCAGAATCGCCATATGCTCAATCCCCTGGTCCAGCGCCCGGAAGGCCACCAGCCGTGCATCGCGCGCCGCATCCAGCGGTACCGCCACTTCGGCCACCTTCATCAGCGTGGAGGCCAATTCCAGCGGGTAGGCCAGAAGATCAGCAGCGGGCACGGTCAGTAAATCAGCTCCCTCTTTGCGGCTGGCCCAACCATGGCGCACAGGGGCCGCAACCATGGCTGGCAGCAGCCGCGCCAGCTTGCCTAGGGCCAGGGCGGCGCGGGCTTCCTCCGGTGCTTCAATTGTCTCGAACTCGGGCAGAATCTGCTCCATCGTCGGGTCGGCCGCGCGTTTAAGGGTTTGCGAATCGATCAGTGGCCGGGCCAGCTTCAGGGCAATCGCCGGGGCGGTTTCAGCCACGTCGTGTTTCAGCACCGCCGCGGCGCGCGAGGGGGCGAGCAGCAGCGAGGCGGGCTCGGCAGAGAGCAGATCGATCAGCCGCAACCCTTCTGCGCCAACGGTTTCCGCCGGCACCAGAATTAGCGGCTTGCGCGCGGCCAGCACCACCGGCACGCCGCGCCTTGCATCCGCGATGGCCCGATGCACGGCCCGCGTGCGGGGCGTACCCAGCGGGTTTTGGATGATTCCGGAATTTTCCATTGTAAGTTAAAATAATGATGGTGAAGGCATCTGGCCAGAGATGCTGACACCATAGGTAAAGTAAAGTAGGATTAATTAACCACTAAGGAGTGCATGATGCTCAGCCCGCGCACAATTCTAGTCGTGGATGACGATGACGCCCTGCGGGGCGCGCTGATCGAGCAGCTAAGCGTGAACGGAGAGTTCGCGCCGGTGGAAGCCGCGAGCCTGGCTGAGGCTGAGGCCAGGCTGTCCAATGGCACTCGTTACGAAGCTCTCCTCCTTGACGTTTCTCTGCCGGATGGGGATGGGCGGGATTTCTGCCGGGTTTTGCGCGAGCGCGGCATTAAGGCGCCGATTATTATGCTCACCGCCGCCTCCGAGGAAACGGATGTGGTGCGCGGCATGGATTCGGGGGCGAACGATTACCTCGCCAAGCCTTTCCGCCTGAACGAGCTGCTGGCCCGGCTCCGGGCGCATTTGCGCAGCTTTGAATCCTCCGAGGATGCTGAGATCAAGCTTGGGCCCTATCAGTTCCGCCCCTCTGCCCGGCTGTTGCTGGATGCAAAAGGCGGCAAGATCAGGCTGACCGACAAGGAAGCCGCGATTCTCAAATATCTTTACAGGGCGGGCAAGGCCGTGGCGCGGCAGACGCTGCTAGAGGCGGTTTGGGGTTATAAACAAACAGTGACGACGCATACGCTGGAAACGCATGTTTACCGGCTGCGGCAAAAAATCGAGATAGACCCTCAAAACGCCCGAATTTTGATCACTGATGGTGGTGGCTACCGGCTGAACCCGTAAACAATATTGCCCCTACTTGCTTTTTGTAACGCGTAAATTACACCCGCGTTATAAAGCAGTTCAATGCGGGGTGGTTCAGATGCAGGTTCTGGCGTTCACAATCCAAACGAAACGTTTGCTGCCTAACAGTAATGACCACGTGACGGTGGGCACCGATCTGGCGAAGGCATGCGCCAAAGGCACTGTGGCTAGCGGCGTATGTGTCATGGACAATGAAGCTTCCATGAGTACCTGGACCGACACATTGTCACTATGGCGAGGCAAAGATCAGCTATTTGCCTGCTTAATGGCAAAAGACAAAAAAACCTTGGTAAACGGGCTTTCGGTCACGAATCTGAAGATCAATATAGGTGGTAACTTTGCCATTATTCAGGGCGGTTATGAAACCTCAGTTTTTAACTTGGCCTGGAGCAATAAGCTCAGGAATATCGATGGGGGAAACCTTATCAGTAAACAATCCTATAACCTGCGGCAGCGCGCATATTACGCCTTCGTGCTGCCCGTTAAGGGAGCCAAGGGGAATGGCCCTGTTTATACAGGCGATTATTGGAACCATAGATATATCACCTCGAATGACAACTTAACGGGCAAGGTTCTCTCCTTTATTTTGAATGGGAGTAAGAGTGCCGCTTATCGTGGCAAGGTATCTACCGAACGGGCGCCGATTGAGGGTGGTGGCAATATGGGTATGCTTGAAAGCGGTGATTCGCCTTTTGATGATTAAGAACCGGTGACGGAAAGCGGGCTTAGCCTGCCACGAGCTCAAGGCACAGGCGGAAAATTTCCAAGGAGTCGAAAGGCCGGGAAATGCCATCCGGCGGTAAAACGAGGGGCAGAGTGAGACTGCCTTCGATCATCAAATTATCCGCTAGCCCGAAATCCTCCACGGTCAATCCCGGCATGGGTTCGCCTGCGGCCTTGGCCTGCATATGGCAACGTTCCGCAAATGGAGCGGCGCTGTTGGAATAAGCAAACACCGGCTTGCCCTGGCCCAGAAACCAGCCCAACTCCACCAGCGTGCCTGCATCCGCCGAGGCACCCCTGAAGGGCGTGAGATTGGCGATGATCGCCTCGCTCTCGCGCATCATCGCCAAATCATCTTGGTAAATCTTCCGCCAGAGCTGGGTTGCGGGCAGGCCCATATCCAGATCCGGGTTGAACGGTGTTATGCCTTGCAGCTTAAACTCGGCGCATAAGCCCCGCTTAGCCGCCGCAAATTCTGCCGCATTCGGCAAAAACACGTCCGGTCCGGCGAGATAAATTTTGGAAAAACGGGGCATTCGCGCAGCATCAACCGCGCCGCGCGTTCGGGTCAACCGTTACACGGTTTCGGCAAGCGGCGTATGCGTCTGCACCAGGTCCAGCAACCCGGTAAAGGCATCATCCAAAGACTTGCCGCTGGTGTTGAAGGTGAGATCAGCCTTGGCGTAAAACCCGGCCCGGCTTTCCAGCGTCAGGCGAATATCGTCCACGCCGTTACGGTTGCCGGGAAGCTGGCGCACATCGCCTTGTGCCAGCACGCGGGT
>JAGWIL010000236.1 GCA_028866335.1 Rhodospirillales bacterium | reverse complement strand
CGTTACGTTGCACAGCCTCAAGCAGATTCTCCCCCGAACCAGCAAGGATGAGCACAAAATTGTCATCCAATGCCTCGAAATGTGCAGATAGCTCTTTTCCTTGGCTACCATCACAATCTGCCACCAGTATCTTCACGTCAGCACGAGCCTCATGCCGTTCCGGGTAGCAACTGTCGGGCCATAACTCGCTGGCCGCAGGGCCTTGGCGCCAAAACTATTGCCGGGGAGAGATGTTTCAACCATTTTCGGTTCATGCGCGTATTGCTGATTGAGGACGATCAACAGATCGGCGATGGCCTCGTTGCCGCGCTTAAGGCGGCTGGCATGGCCGTGGATTGGGTGCGCGACGGCTTTATGGCCCTCGAAGCATTACGCGACCCGGCTTATGCGATTGCCCTCCTCGATCTCGGCCTGCCCGGCACGGATGGCATGGCGGTGCTGAAAACCGCCCGTCAGTATGGTATTGAAACACCGGTATTGATTATCACGGCACGAGATGCGGTTGAAAGCCGGGTGGCCGGGCTGGACCTTGGCGCCGATGATTATCTGGTGAAACCGTTCGAGGTGCCGGAACTGCTGGCCCGGATACGCGCCCTGCTGCGCCGCCGCGTGGGGCAGGCAAGCTCCAGGTTGAGCACGAGCGAGGCCGTTCTCGACACCGCGACACATCAATTCTCCTGCGGTGACCGCACGGAAACACTTTCCGCGCGCGAGTACGCGCTGATGCGGGTTTTGATGGAAAGGCCCGGACATATTTTCTCACGGGTTCAGATTGAGGACTGTATCTATGGTTGGGGAGAAGAGGTCGAGAGCAATGCAGTGGAGGTGCTGATCCATTCCCTCCGGCGTAAGTTCGGTAAGGGCATCATCCTTAATATCCGTGGTGCGGGCTGGCTGGCACCAAAATGAACCACGCACCCTCGCTCCGCCGGACCTTTCTCACCCGTATCATCCTCATGCTGGCCATTGCCGGGTGCATCGCCGCCATGGCAACGTATCAATACAGCAAAGATGAAACGGCCTCGTTTCTGGATGGGCAGCTTCGGCAGATCGCCTTAAACGCGGGGCCGAGGCTGACCGCCGCCACCGCGCCCGCGGCCCCAGACCAAGACCCGGAAGACCGCTTTGCCATTACCATATGGGATACGGCGGGGCATGTTCTGGATCAATCTCTTCCTGGCACGAATATTCCGCTTCTGCCGAAGCCGGGCTTCGCCACCTTGGATGCGGGCGGCAAAGCCTGGCGCGTTTACATGTTGCGCAATGCGGGCCAGAGCATCCAGGTTGCTCAGCGCATAAGGGTGCGCGAAGAAATTGCCAGCAACGCGGCGCTGGGTGCCGCACTGCCGGTTCTACTGCTTATTCCGCTTATTTGGCTGGTGGGCGGGCTGGCGCTGCACCGCACGTTGCGGCGATTGGATGGCCTGACCCACGATCTGGCCACACGCGGCGCCAGGGCAACCGCGCCATTACCGCTAACGGACGTGCCGGCCGAATTAACCCCGCTGGTGGAGAGCATGAACGGGCTGATCCTCCGGTTGAATGCCGCACTGGAAGCCCAAAAGCGCTTTCTGGCTGACGCTGCGCATTCGCTGCGCACACCCATCGCGGCCATGCAAATTGAAACCGATAATCTTATGGCGGATAAACCCGCACCCAACCAGCGCCCAAGGCTGGAGGCACTGGCCGCAGCAGCACGGCGCGCGGCCGGGCTGGTGGGCCAGCTTCTTCGGCTAGCGCGGCTGGGCGAGCCAGAAGCGCCCTGCCCTGTGGTCGTGGATGCCGCCGAATTGCTTCTGGCCTGTGTGGCGGACCATGCACCCCTTTCCAGCCGCAATGGCATTGATCTTGGCGCCGCCATCACTCCACCTGCAATGGTCCGCGGCGTTGAGGACGAGATACAGACTCTGTTCGCCAACCTTATTGAAAATGCACTCATCTACTCACCTACTGGTGGCCGGGTAGATGTCTCTTTGCAGCCGGCGGAAGGCGGGTTTTTAGTTGAAGTGCAGGATAACGGCCCCGGCCTACCAGCGGGGGTGGAGGCAGACATATTTGAACGCTTCTTCCGCGCTGCGCCGCAAGCGGTGGAAGGCTCTGGCCTTGGCCTCGCCATCGCCCGCCGCATAGCCACGCGGCATGGCTTCGGCCTTGAGGTATGCAATCGCCAGGACGGCGTGAAAGGCGTTCTTGCCCGCGTTACCATGCCGGGCTTTGGTGAAGCATAGAGGCGCGATAATTCAGCTTCCCAGATAAAGCCGCGGCGGCGGTTCGGCGTTAAGGCACGCACAGAATATCGCCGCACCCCACAGAGCCAACGAGACAAAGGCCGCCCAATGGCCCGCGTGGACAATCGCGTCGGTTGAGGCAAGCTGAGGGGAAAGATAACGCCTGTTGAACCAGATAGCGTTCATAACACCAAGCGCGACAAACAGCAGCTTCGGCGTCAGCCAGTCATGGCTGCCAACCGCCACGGGGTCGTAAAAGAACAATGTGAAGCCCGACAATATGGCAAGCCCAAATGCGACATATACAACCGGCAGCACCAAACGCAGCAATGGTCGAACCGGCAGGTCTGGCGCAAAACCTAGCAAGCGCAGGTCTAGTATACATAAGGCGCCAAAAAACACGCAAACAGCCGATACATGCACGGCACGAATTAAAAACTGCCACGGCTGAAGCGCCACAGTAATATCGCGATTATACAATGCCACCAGCCAGCTGGCTGGAATCCGATATGGATCGAGCGCGTTAGCAACCTCAAGACCAAAAGTCATGCTGCGGTATCCCAGATATTATTTGGCCAAGCCACTTGCTATTGAGAATGATTTTCAATAAATGGTTTTTTACAGCAATCGATAATCATTTGCAATTGATGGAATGAGACTTTCATGGCGAGAAAAGCCATTTGTTATAGATATCTGGCTTTTGGGGTTATGGCGTCACTTACGCCCTTAGCAGGCATGGCCACACCTCTCAGCCTGGTGTTGGACGCTCACCAGTTCACGCCCGACCATATCGTCGTACCGGCGGGCAGCAGGTTTAAACTGCTGGTTACCAGCCACGATACCACGCCGGATGAATTCGAAAGCCCGGATTTACGGGTGGAGAAAATTCTGATGCCTGGCCAAACCATCGCTGTTATGGCTGGGCCGTTGAGCCCAGGGCAATATAAATTCTACGATGATTACCACCCTGAAACCGCGCATGGCATTGTGGAAGCCAAGTAGATGCTGGCCAGCTTTATCATTGTATTTCGCGAGGTTTTGGAAGCCGGGCTCATCGTCGGCATTGTTCTGGCCGCGACGGCAGGCGTACCGCACCGGGCGCGCTATCTTTGGGGCGGTTTGCTCGCCGGCCTTGCCGGGGCGGGGTTGCTTGCTGCCGGGCTAGG
>JAGWIL010000235.1 GCA_028866335.1 Rhodospirillales bacterium | reverse complement strand
CTGGGCAGCGGTAATATTGGCCGCAACACCACCATCATACGTTCCAATTACCTGTTGCCCGGTAATGAACCCTTCTACGAATTTTCCATGAAGCTGTGGGAAGGATTGGAGCAGGACATTAATTACAACGCGATGGTGAGCCAGCGCGGTATTTATAATCTGTACCATTCAGATCCGCAGCGCGACGCCTATGCACGGCGTGGGAATGCCATGCTGCTGCACGGCGCGGACGCAGAATTGCTGGACCGCGCGCAACTGCGCCGGGAAATTCCGTATCTGAATTACGACAATGCGCGGTTTCCCGTGCAGGGGGCGTTGGTGCAGCGCCGGGCGGGCACTGCGCGGCACGATGCCGTGGCCTGGGGCTATGCGCGCGCCGCCGACCAGCGCGGCGTGGATATTATCGAGAATTGCGAAGTGACCGCCATTTTGCAGGAAAACGGCAAGGTGACCGGCGTGGAGACCAATCGTGGCACCATCCGTGCGGGCAAGGTGGCGATGGCGGTGGCGGGCTCTTCCTCGCTGCTGGCGGCGAAGGCGGGGCTACGGCTGCCGATTGAGAGCCACGCCTTGCAGGCGTTCGTGACCGAGGGGCTGAAGCCGCTGATTGATACTGTGATTACCTTCGGCGCCGGGCATTTTTATATTTCGCAGTCGGATAAAGGCGGTTTGGTGTTCGGCGGTGATATCGACGGCTATAACTCCTATGCCCAGCGCGGCAATCTGCCGGTGGTGGAGGATGTGTGCGAAGGCGGCATGGCACTGATGCCAATGATCGGCCGGGCGCGGCTGCTGCGTAGCTGGGGCGGGATTATGGATATGAGCATGGATGGCTCGCCGATCATCGACAAGACGCCTGTTGAAAATCTCTACCTCAATGCCGGCTGGTGCTATGGCGGCTTCAAGGCCACGCCGGCTTCGGGTTATTGTTTTGCGCACCTCATCGCCCGCGGGGAGCCGCATCCCGTGGCCGCCGCCTACAGGCTGAACCGCTTTGCCGAAGGCAAACTGATTGACGAAAAGGGAGTCGGCGCGCAGCCGAATCTGCATTAATGCGCATCACATGTCCGCATTGTGGCGAACGCGGGGTGGAGGAATTCACCTACACCCAGGATGCCGAGCGCACCCGCCCTGGGGAGGCAGCCACCGAGGCCGAGTGGGCGGAATATATTTATCTGCGCGATAATCTTAAAGGCCCACGCAAGGAATATTGGTATCACGGGGCGGGGTGCCATGCCTGGCTGGTGGTGGAGCGCGATGTTTCAAACCATGATATTCTTGCGGTGACATTGCCATGAGCGGCTACAGGCTTGCTGAAGGCGGGTTGATCAACCGAACCCGCAAGGTAAATTTCAAATTCGACGGCAAGAGTTATAATGGGTTCGCCGGAGATACGCTGGCCTCGGCCCTGCTGGCCAATGGCGTAAAACTCATTGGCCGCAGCTTCAAATATCATCGCCCGCGCGGCGTGTTCACCTGTGGTTCGGAAGAACCCAACGCGTTGGTGGAACTGCGCACCGGGGCGCACCGCGAGCCCAACACCCGTGCCACCATGGTGGAGATTTTCGAAGGGCTGGAAGCTTCCAGCCAGAATCGTGGCTTTTCGCTGAAATATGACCCTCTGGCGGTGAATAATTTGCTAGCACCCTTCCTTTCGGCAGGGTTCTACTACAAAACCTTCATGTGGCCTGCTTCCTTTTGGGAAAAGCTCTACGAGCCTATGATCCGCCGCGCGGCGGGGCTTGGCCGTAATGCTGGGCTGCCAGACCCGGATATTTACGAAAAAACCACGGAATTTTGTGATGTTCTGGTAATCGGCGGTGGCGCGGATGGCATTGCCGCCGCTCGTCAGGCCGCCGCAAACGGCCAGCGCGTCATTCTCTGCGATGAGAACGCGCCGCTTGCCGGTTCGGAACTTCCGGAAACAATCAGTCTCTTTACCCGCACTACAGTGGTTGGCGTTTACGATGGCGGCACCTATGCGGCGTTGGAGCGTGTCACCGACCATCTGCCGTCTTCCAGCGCCCCGCGCCAACGGCTCATCCGCATCATCGCCAAGCGCAGCATTCTTGCCACCGGCGCGCAGGAGAGGCCGATTGCCTTTGGCCATAACGACCTGCCGGGCGTGATGCTGAGCACCGCGGTGGGCGATTACATCACGCGTTATGGCGTAGTGCCGGGCCGCAATATTCTTCTCTACATCAATAACGATGACGCCGCCGCGTTGATTCCCACGCTGCACGCGGCGGGCGTGAATATCGCCGGGGTGGTGGATGCGCGACCCCATGGCAGCGATGCGGTGCACGAGGCCGCGCGCGCTGCCAGCGCGCCGGTTTACGCCGGTGCGGCCATCATGCGTGCCATCGGTACGTTGGGTGTTAAGGCCGCCAAAATCCATCTCGCTAATGGCACAGAGATGACCATCCCGTGCGACATCATCGCCACCTCTGGCGGGTTCAACCCCAATCTGGCGCTCACCTCGCATTTCGACGGCAAGCCAGTCTGGGATGCGGAGATTGCCGCTTTTGTTCCCGGCAACATGCCGCCAGGCATGGAAGTTATCGGCAAGGCGGCGGGGCAGGGGATTAACGTCAACATCCAGCCGGTTTTCCATTCCGGTTACGTGCCAGAAAAATCCTTCCTGGATTTGCAGAACGACGTGACGGTGAAGGATGTGAAGCTCGCGGAGCGAGAAGGCTTCGTCTCGGTGGAGCATGTGAAGCGCTACACCACGCTGGGCATGGCGACAGACCAGGGCAAGACCGCGAATGTGAACGCCATCGGCGTGCTGGCGGAAACATTGGGGCGCGGTGTGGGCGAGACGGGCACCACACGCTACCGCCCGCCTTACGTGCCGGTGGCGATTGGCGCTTTCGCAGGCGCGCATACGGCCGAACATTTCCGCCCCACGCGGCTTACTCCCACGCATGCATGGGCGAAGGCCCATAATGCGGTGTTCGTGGAAACCGGCCCCTGGCTGCGGGCGCAATATTATCCAAAAGCAGGCGAGGACTGGCTGGAGGCTGCCCAGCGCGAGGTGAACGCCGTGCGCAATGCTGTGGGCATCTGCGATGTGACCACGTTGGGCAAAATCGACATTCAAGGGCCGGACGCCGCGAAGTTTCTTGAATGCGTCTATACCAATAGCTGGACCAATCTTGCCGTTGGCAGGGTGCGCTACGGGCTGATGCTGCGCGAGGATGGCATGGCGATGGATGACGGCACCACCGCGCGGCTGGGCGAAACCCATTTCGTGATGACCACCACCACCGCCAATGCCGGGCGGGTGATGCAGCAACTGGAATTCGCCGCCCAGGTGTTGTGGCCAGGGCTTGATGTGTCGCTCATCTCGGTTACAGACCAATGGGGACAGATTGCCGTGGCGGGGCCGCGCGC
>JAGWIL010000234.1 GCA_028866335.1 Rhodospirillales bacterium | reverse complement strand
TTGTACGCATAGAGAACTTCACTGGGATTACCGGGCTGATGACCGTGACCATGGTCATGGTCATCGCCGTTACCCCAGCCTTGGCCATCATCGTCACCGCCTGGGCCACCATGCTGCCAGTCGCTGCCGGGAAATTGATTGGGATTATCTAGATCGCTCATGGGTGCACCTCGCTAACAACTGCAAGATGTGTATCTATTTTTGACTAACGCTGCATTAATCAAAAAGAATGAACCAAATACCTAATATTCTGTTTTTTATGCTTTCTATTTGTTTTATTTTATGAAAACAAAATAACATAACTTAAAAAATAGAATTTTGTATCATTTTTTCTACCAATGGTTGTATTATTTACCACCTCAAGCTGCGTCGCCTAAGCTCACAAATTGCACTCCGCCTTGTTGCAATGCGACCAGCCCCGCGGCGATGCCGGCGCCGCTGGAACGTTTCGGCTGGTTGATATGCCCTTCAATAACATCGCCATCCCGCGCGGCCTTAATTCGGGCAGCGACCAATTCCGCCGGGAGGGAGGCACCGGCATCCGAAACCAGGGAGTAGCCCGCCACGCGCACGCCCAGCGCCTCAATTTGCGGTATGACAGACGGCGTATAAAGCCCAGCAGCGCCACGATACCAAACCGGGTGCCGGCCCGTGACCCTGTAAATAGCTTCCGCCCCGCCCGTAATTTCCGACACAATGGCAGGCCAGCTTCCCGCCACCTCCAGCCCGTAAACGCGCTGCGCCCCCAGCACCGGCGGCAAATGCCGCGCGCCATGATTTTCCAGCGTGAAGATTTGCGGATGTTTGAGAAAGAACGCCAGACCGGCCGGATTCATGCGCATCCACACTTCGGTGATGAAGATGGTGGCGGGAATGTTGCGTTCCACCAGCAAATTGGCGATGCGCGGGTCGAAATGGCCAGGGCAGGCATCCAGCGTTACCGCCACGCGGCGGGGGCCGGTTTGGGGTTGCAGGCGCAGCGCCGGTTCTACCAGACCATCTTTTCGTGGCATTCCCAGCGTCAGCGGTGCCGCCAGCCCGCCATAAATAAATTGACGGCGGGAGATACCCCCGCCGCCGCAAAAACCGCACATCTTATTCTAAGCTTTCAAAACCCGCCCGGCGACAGCCCCGAGCTTGCGGACCATATCCGGGTCTCGTGATTCTTTCGCGGTGATCAGCGCGTGGTTGAGTGCCGTGTCGCAGCCATGGGGGCAAATGGGGCGCGGCTGGCTAAGGCGCGGCAGCACATCCGTCACCAGGTCACGCGCCTTATCGGCATTGCCAAGCAGCACTTTCACTACCTGGTCCACGCTTACCGCGTCATGCTCCTCGTGCCAGCAATCGTAATCTGTCACCATCGCCACGGTCGCGTAATCAATCTCCGCCTCGCGGGCGAGCTTGGCTTCCGGCATGTTGGTCATGCCAATAACCGAGCAGCCCCAGCTACGGTAGAGATTGCTCTCCGCCAGAGTGGAGAATTGCGGACCTTCCATAACCAGATAGGTGCCGCCGCGCGTATAAGGCAGGCTCAGCGCCTTCAGGCTTTCCTCCAGCGCATCTCCCAGGCGCCCGCAAACCGGATGCGCCATGGAAACATGCGCCACGCAGCCGGGGCCGAAGAAGCTTTTCTCGCGGGCAAAACTGCGATCTATAAATTGGTCCACGATTACAAAATGCCCCGGAGCCAGCTCCTCTTTTAAGGAACCCACAGCGGAGAGGGAGATAATATCGGTTACACCCAGGCGCTTGAACGCATCGATATTGGCGCGATAGTTAAGCGCGCTTGGCGTGGTTTTATGCCCGCGCCCATGGCGGGGCAGAAACACCACGCGCAGGCCATTATAGTCGCCGAGCAGAAACTCGTCCGACGGGTCGCCCCAGGGGGTTTCGATTTTTGCCCACTGCGTGTTTGCCAGGCCATTTATGTTATAAAGGCCCGAGCCGCCGATGATGCCGATGACAGGTTGCTTTGTTTCAGCCATTTTTCGCTCCCGTAATCAAAAAATGCCGCCATTTTGTAATGAGCGGCATTTAATAATTGTAAGGTCTAATCAGGCTTTACGCAACTTTACGTCTATCCTGATATTGCGGGCGCTGGGGCTTAACCTTGCGTATCTGCATATCCGGGTGGCGCACCGGTTTCTTCACCGGCATCGCCTGCCTGGGCCGCTCGCCGCCCGCCACATTCATCTTAACACCGGTCAGCTTCTCGATCTGGTTAAGGTAGGGCAGCTCGGTTGCATCGCAGAACGCCACGGCCATGCCATCCGCCCCGTTGCGCGCCGTGCGGCCAATGCGGTGCACGTAGCTTTCCGGCTCGTTCGGCAGCTCAAAATTGATGACGTGCGAAACCGCATTTACATCGATCCCGCGCGCGGCGATGTCTGTTGCCACCAAAGCCCGGACTTCACCGGCCTTGAACGCATCCAGTGCCCGCTGGCGCTGGTTCTGGCTTAGGTTGCCATGCAAAGCCGCGGCGGAGATTTTGGAGCCGTTCAGCATCAGCGCCACACGGTCTGCGCCGCGCTTGGTGCGGGTGAAAACGATGGTTCTGGAAAATTCCGGCTGCTTCAGCAGCGAGATCAGCAAATTGCGCTTCTCCGGCCCTTCGGCGAAATGCACGCTCTGCTCGATTTTGGACGGGGCGGAGGAAACGGCGGCGATTTCCACGCGCACCGGGTCGCGCAGCAGGCCGTTGGCGAGCTTAGCGATTTCCGCCGGCATGGTGGCGGAGAACAAAGCCGACTGACGGCGGGAGGGCAGAGCGTTCACCACCTTGCGGATATCCGGCATGAAGCCGAGGTCCAGCATACGGTCCGCTTCGTCCAGCACGAAAAACTGGCATTGGTCGATAACCAGCTCGCGGGTGTTCATTAAATCCACCACGCGGCCAGGGCAACCCACCACAATGTCGGCACCGCGCATCATGCGCTGCACCTGGCTGTAACGGCTAACACCGCCCACCACCAGCACGGTGCGCAGGCCAAGCCCGGCGGCGAATTTCTTAATCTCCTGCTCAATCTGCACCGCCAGCTCGCGCGTGGGGGCCAGCACCAAAGCGCGGGTGGAAAAGCGGCGGCTATGCAGCTTCTCGGTCGCGAAGGCCTGCAGCATGGGCAGGGAAAACGCGGCGGTTTTACCCGTGCCGGTCTGGGCGATGCCCAGCACGTCGTGGCCCTGAAGCCCAGGGGGAATGGCTCTTTCCTGAATCGGCGTGGGTTTCACGAACCCGGCGGCCTTCAGCGCGCCCACGATGGTGGAGGCAAAACCAAAATTCTCAAACGTCAAATCACTCACAACAAACATCTCCGCCGCCAAGAGCATACCCCTTGGCGGTCAATGTCCGGTATCCCATGCGCGAAACTGGAAAAGGACGGTGCAATTCTGCCCGTTAAGGGC
>JAGWIL010000233.1 GCA_028866335.1 Rhodospirillales bacterium | reverse complement strand
ATCGCCGTCAGTCCCCCTATTGCCGGAACCGAGGCGCGCGGTCAGATCGTCGACCGCGATTTCCTGGCTGGGTTTCTGCTTCTACGCTTCTTGAATCAACCGCAGGAGGCCGCAACCTGGTTTCAAGACCTCGCCTCCTCTTCCACCGCGGCCATATCCCAAGGCCGCGCCTATTACTGGCTGGGCCGCAGCGAAAACGGTGCCGCCGCCCAACAGGATTATGCCCGCGCCGCTGCTTATCCCGACACGTTTTACGGCCAACTCGCCTCGCTTGCCTTGGGTGAGTCACCCCAAATTTTGGCCCAGCGCATAAAATCCGTCGCGGAACCAAATTTTTCAGTTCAGGACGCCTTGGATTTCGGCTTAGGCGAGCTCCCTCGCGCCGCCGTGTTGCTGGTGCAGATGAACGACCCGCATGATGCTGCCATTTTCCTGGACCGTATTGGCCAAACGGCGCTGGACGATAAATCTCGTCTCATGGCCGCCAGACTGGCGCTGGGGTTGGGCTTCCCGCAATCGGCTGTTGCCATCGCCCGGCTTGCCGGCGTGTCCGGCCAGATGCTGGTGAACGAGGGTTGGCCGATCCCTTATAATCCCCCAGCCTCCATCCTGGACCCCGCAATCTCGCTCGGCATCATGCGTCAGGAAAGCAGCTTCAACCCCATCGTTGTCTCTGGTGCCGGGGCTGTTTTGGGCTGATGCAGTTGCTTCCCTCAACCGCGCAGCGCACAGGCGCGCAATACGGGCTGGCCGCCGATAATTTGTTCGACCCCACCCAGAACATGGCCCTGGGCGCCACCTATCTCGCACAAGAAATCCGGAATTTCGGCAATTGCCTGCCGCTTGCCATCGCCGCCTATAATGCGGGCCCAACCAATGTCGCCAACTGGCTGGGCGAGAACGGCGACCCCGAGCTTGGT
Source organism: Rhodospirillales bacterium (assembly GCA_028866335.1). The sequence goes on along the minus strand of JAGWIL010000233.1, from coordinate 2,485 downwards.
GCCAACCCCGGCGGGGTGGATATGATTGATTGGCTGGAGGAGATTCCCTTCAACGAGACGCGCAACTATGTGCAGCGTGTGTCAGAGAACATCACCATCTACAGCGCCTTGCTCACCGGCTCCGCCACTTCGCCTGTCGCCAAATGGCTGCGACAGCCATAACCCCCTGGCGCTTCATCGCCGCGGGCTTCGGCTCTGGCTGGGCGCCAAAAGCACCGGGCACATTCGGCTCGCTGGTGGGCTTGGTCATCGGCTGTCTGCTGTTGGCGGCAGGGCATTTTGCATTGCTGGCGGGCATCATTCTGGCCACCTCAATCGGTCTCTATGCCATTCGTCAGTTGCCCGAGGCAAGCATCGACCCAGGCTGGATCGTGATCGACGAAATCGCCGGGCAAATGATCCCGCTGCTGGCGCTGCGCGGCTTCAGCCCCTGGGGGGTGCTGGCCGCCTTCGCGCTGTTCCGGCTATTCGATATCTGGAAGCCCTGGCCGGTGAGTTGGGCAGACCGCCGCAAGGATGAATTCGGCATCATGGGTGACGATATCATCGCGGGACTGTTGGCCCTGGCCGCCCTGTTGATCCTGTATTGGGTACTAATGCTATGAACGCCGCTGAACTGACCACACTTTATAAAGCCAGAAACATGACCCTGGCCACGGCGGAAAGCTGCACGGGCGGGTTGGTGGCCGGTGCCATTACCGCGATTCCCGGTTCCTCTTCTGTGTTCACCCACGGCTTCGTAACTTATGCCAACGCCGCGAAAACCCAGATGCTGGGTGTGCCAGAGGCCACACTGGCCGCGCATGGCGCCGTCTCGGCCCAGGTGGCGCAGGCTATGGCGGAAGGCGCGCGCACCCGCGCTGGTACAAATGCCGCTATCTCTGTTACCGGCATTGCTGGACCAGATGGTGGCAGCGCGGAGAAGCCGGTTGGCACAATCTGGTTCGGCCTGGCCACGGCTAAGAAAAGCTTTGCAGAACACCGGCATTTCACTGGCAACCGCGACGAAATTCGCGCCCAGGCGGTGGCCTTCGCCCTGGCCTTAGCTGCCCGCGCCGCCACACCTGAAGGAGTTTGAGATGAGCAAAACGCTGAGCGCCTGGGACAAGGCAAAGCGCGAAGGCCGGAAATTGGCGATGATTACCGCCTACGACGTTACCGCCGCGCGGCTTGCCGAGGCAGCAGGGGTAGACGCGCTGCTGGTCGGTGATTCTCTTGGTATGGTCGTGGGTGGCGAAGCCGACACGCTGCGCGTCAGCCTGGAACAGATGGAATACCATACCGCCATCGTCGCCAAAGCTGTTACCAAGCCGCTGGTCATGGCCGATCTGCCCTTTGGCAGTTTCGAGGAAAGCCCTGCCCAGGCTTTTGCCGCCTGCGTCCGGCTTTTAAAGGCAGGCGCACAAATCGTGAAACTGGAAGGCGGCGCGCCGATGGTGGAGACAGTGGCGTTCCTCTCCCAACGCGCCATTCCTGTTTGCGCCCATATCGGGCTAACACCCCAGCATGTGCGCCAGATCGGCGGTTTCAAGCGCCAAGGCAAAACCCCAGAGGCCGCGGCGCAACTATTTGAGGATGCAATGGCGCTGGCTGATGCCGGTGCGCGAATGCTGCTGATGGAAGCCATTCCCGCTGAGTTGGCAGCCGACATCACCGCCAAAATATCCATCCCTACCATCGGCATCGGTGCCGGACCGGGAACAGATGCACAGGTGTTGGTGCTTCACGACGTGCTGGGTCTCAACCCCGGTCACGCGCCATCATTCGCAAAAAAATATATGGATGGCGCCAGCCTGATAACCGGTGCCCTTGCCGATTTTGTAGCCGAGGTAAGGGACGGCACCTTCCCCACCTGAAAAATAAACCCTTCCACTTTACCGGAAGGGTTTATTTAACTATTTAATTAAGCTGGAACCTGCCCCAGGCCAGGTGCTTCCGGTTTAGGAGCCGCTGTGGGCACGGAACCCCGGCGGTTACTCTCCGGCATCGGCTCATCCACCACTTTGCGGACAATTTTTTCCCCGCGCAGCACCATCTGGATTTCATCGCCCGAGAGGGTTTCGTATTCCAGTAACCCCTGGGCCAGACGCTCCAAATCCTCGCTTCGTTCTGTTAAAATACGCTTCGCCTCGGCATAGGCATGGTCGATGATCCGGCGTACTTCGTCATCAATCTCACGCGCCGTCGCCTCGGAAACATTCTTCGCCCCGCCCATGGAGTGGCCAAGAAACACTTCCTGCCCGTTATCTACATAGGAAACCATGCCGAGCTTCTCTGACATGCCCCATTCGGAAACCATCCGCCGGGTGGTGTCGGTCGCCATTTTGATATCCCCGGACGCACCGTTGGAAACCTTATCCGGCCCAAACACCAGTTCTTCCGCCGCACGGCCACCCATGGCCATAGTGAGCTGCTGGAGCAATTTCAGCTTGCTCATGGAGTAGCGATCGCCTTCCGGCAGGCTCATCACCATGCCCAAAGCCCG
>JAGWIL010000232.1 GCA_028866335.1 Rhodospirillales bacterium | reverse complement strand
GCCAACGCGATCAATTCCACGCCGATTGGCGGAACGACGCCCGCAGCCGGGGCGTTCACTACCCTGGCGGCCTCTGGCGCGATCACGGCATCCGGGGGAATCGTCGTCCCGGCGAACAACATCAGCATCAGCAACGGTCAGCTCGTGTCGCAGTTCAATGGCGCAGGGACGAGCGGCTATTTCACGTCGCAGGGCTCGCCCTACACGGTGGTGTTTAGCGATGCCACCGGCACTCCGGGCGTGCTGTTCCAGGGCGGCACGGGCATCGCCAAGCGGATCGTGCTCGCGGCATCGAACGTCCTGCAGACCCTGAACGCCGCTGGCACCGTGGTGCACCAGATCAGCGACGCGGGCGGCGTCACGATCCCTGCTGGCCAGAATTTCAGCAACACGATCGGCGGCTCGGCCACCGGGGCCAACCAAGCCGCATCGCGGGCGATCGGCACGGCGTACCCAAACAACTCCGGTCGCCCGATGCTCGTGCACGTCGCCGCGACGATGCCCGCCGCTGCGAGCTACCTCACGCTGGCCACAGGAACCGTCACCTACTACTCCGGCAACGGCTCCGTCGGCGGCGGCCTGTCGGCCATCACGGCGGTGGTCAAGGCCGGCGATAGCTACACCGTCAACACGTCAGCCGGAAGTCCGTCTGTGCTGACCTGGATCGAATTTGCCTAAGGAGACCTTCATGCGCTGGGCCACCGAAACCGATCCTCGATTGCCGTCCTGGCTGAATACCGTCCTCAACGCGCCGCCGTTCCTGCTGCCAATGGAAGCCATCATCCCGCTGCTGTGCCTGACGTGCGGGTTCCTGTCCGCGCGCAATGACCGGCTCGTCCTCGCCCGGCTCGACCGTGGCGAATCGCCGCAGATGTACAGCAACGGTGCGCTGATGATCCGGCTGATGCTCCCCTTCTGGCTCGGCATCCAGGTTCGCTGGTCGGGTGCAATCGACAAGCCCGCATACCTCCAGATGGGCATCGGCTGGAAGCTCAACGGGCGCTTCGCCATTACCTTCCGCGTCAACGATGACCTCGGCGCTGCCGCTGGCGTCCTGGCACCGAATACAGATCAGTCGATCGGCTGGCACGAGGGCGGCAAATGAGCGCGCACACCTGGATGCTGATCGCACTCAGCCTGACCCTTGTCGTCGGCGCACTCGCTGCCGGAAACACGATCCTGCACACCTTCGCTGTGGCAATCGACGTGCTGGCCGAGAACCTGGGCTGGAACCGTGTCGGCTGCATCACGCTGTCCAGTCGCGCAGGGCTCGCCGCTCGCCAGGGTCACGGACGATGGTCGATGGCGATCGGGTTCCTGTTCGGATCGTGGCCGCCCGTCTCCAAGTGGCGCGACCTCTCCGCCTGGGGCATGGCGCTCTTGCAGCACGGCGAGGACGCGATACCGGCTGACGCAGACCGCAATCTGACCTCGCTCGAAACCCTGTACGCCGGGAAACCCAACGCCCTGGCTGCCATCGCAACTCTCCGTGGAATCGCTCCGTGAACCTGTCCAAGTTCCTCGAATGGCTGCACGCGCAGCACATCGCGCTCGATATCGTCCTGCTCGGCTCCGTCATCGTCAGTTGGCTCCAGCCGCTGGCATTGCTCGGGACCGTCACGCTGGTCTGGCTGCGGGTCTACTTCCTGTGGGTTGATCGCCGCCGTGGCGTGAGGGTGAGTGATGAGCCTTGAAGATCAACGCACCCTGATCGGCCATCTGCTGCTAGCCCTGGCGGTCGCTGCCCTGCTGGCCGGCGCGATCGCCTCTGGCTGCTCGGCGATGGGGTGACCCATGGCTGACTTCGCTCCCGCCTTCGTCGCGCTACTTGGCGCGGAGGGCGGCTATTCCAACGATTCGCGCGACCCCGGCCAGGAAACGATGTGGGGCGTCACCGCTCGCGTGGCTCGTCTCTATGGCTACCAGGGTGCCATGCGCGACATGCCGCGCTCCACGGCGGCCCTGATCGCCAAGCGAGCCTATTGGGACAAGCTCCAGTGCGACCTGTATCCGCAGGCGGTCGCCTATTCCCTGTTCGGCGCGCTCTACAACGGCGGGAAGCCCGTGCTGTGGGCGCAGCAGGCTTGCGGCATCCCGGCTGACGGGCGGCTGGGCCCGCAGACTATCGAAGCGCTCAAGGCAGTCAACCCTGACCGCTTCGTCGCGCGCTTCGAGGCAATGCACATGCTCTACCTGACGCAACTCCCCGGCTGGTCAGCATTCGGCAAGGGCTGGGCGCGGCGGCAGGCTTCGACAATCTTGCAAGGGGTGAAATGATGGACGCAGCAAGCGTGGCAGTGGACGTGGGCGAGGCCCTGGTCGGCGGTCCTGTCGGGATCGTGGCGGCCTTGTCCGACTTCGTGCCGAGCCTGATCGGTTACTTGGCCGGGCCGAAAGCGGGCGCTGTGGCAACGCAGGCGGTGGAAGTCGCCAAGGCCGTGACCGGCACCCAGACGGGCGACGCGGCGCTGTCGGCGCTCCGTGCGTCTCCCGATCTGGTGCTGAAGTACCAGGAACTGATGCAGGCGAAGTTCCTGCAGGTCGAGAAGGACGCGCACGAGGAACGCATGGCGCTGATTGCCGCCGATCAAGCAAACGTACAGGCCGACGCTGCCGACCGCGACAGCGCCCGCAAGCGCGAGGTGGCAGTGCGCGACTGGATGCCCGGCATCCTGGCTGTCACCGTGACCTGCGGTTTCTTCGGCCTGCTGGCGTACCTGCTGCGCTTCCAGGTACCGGAGGACAACCGCGACGTGCTCAACATCCTGCTCGGAAGCCTCGGCACCGCGTGGCTGAGCATCATCGGCTACTACTTCGGATCGAGCCTGTCGAGCGCGAAGAAAGATGCGGCCATCGGCGCGGCACTGAACAAGTGACCGGAGGCATCGGCGGTACCGGCGCTCCCTACGTCTCCACCCTCTACGACGTTCAGCATTCGCGCCCGTTCACGCAGCACGAACAGGGTCCCGAGTCGAACACCTTTGCCCACATCCTGGCGGCCTGCGCCATTCGGAGAGCCCAACTTGCGACCGACCTGCGGACAATGCCTCGTCTTCGACGCTGACGGGAGCGACCAGAAAGGCTTCGGCTCCTGCAATTTCTGCCGCCCATCGATCGTTTTCGAGGGCGACATTCCCATCACCGTTCCCCGCCCAGAAGTCTCCGAAACCGAAGTGGCGTGCAGCGACTACCGCAGCGCCATCCCTCCCCACTGACGATCCACAAAGGACCGCTCATGCCTGCCATTGGCACGTTGACTGACCTCGAACAACGCATCCGAGAATCGTTCCTGAAGCATCGCAGCAACCAACTGGTGGCAGCCGAAGTCGGCTGCGCCATCCGCACCGTGTACGAGATGCGCAAGCGGATCGAAGCCAAGACGGGCGTCAAGCTCGACTGCGCCAAGCCGAAAGTCGCCGAGCGCCAAGACATCCATGTGACGCCGCCGCCCGTCAGCGGCACGACCAT
>JAGWIL010000231.1 GCA_028866335.1 Rhodospirillales bacterium | reverse complement strand
GACGGTAACCCTTGCGCTGTGCGATGTGTTGCGCGTATGCTGTACGAACTTTCGCACGGGACACGCCATGTCGGAATCATCCGAACTCACTGACGCACTCCGCGCCGCTCTCGACCGGCCGCCTGCAAGCATGGTGGCGCTCGCCAAGAGCGCCGGGGTATCGCGGCGATGGCTGTACAACTTCAAGGACGGGGATATCCCCAACCCTGGGGTTGATACGTGTTCCAAGCTGGCGGAGCAGCTTGGGTATCGCATCGCACTTGTTCCGCTCTCCTGAATGCTCACGATCTCCTCCTGGGGTGCATCTGCATCCCTTCGCGCTCCGGGCCTCACGGCTCGGGGCGCTTTTTTCTGCCTTGGTGACAGCGTCCCACGCTGGTACTGATAACCCCGGATAGCCACTGATGAAACCGCGTATCAGCAGTTCTCAGCCCGAAAATCGGCAGTTGACCCTGGAGCTTGAGCCGGGCCTTTCCGACACGCACCGCAGCCTGACGGAAGTCTGTGCGTCGGTGGTCTACGCCCGCGGCCGGAGCCTCAAGACGATCGCCGCCGATCTCGATCTGGCTCCGGGCAACCTGTCCAAGATGCTCTCCGACGACGGTTTGCCAGCACCTGATCGGCGCAAGGTCGGCGTCGACGACATGGTCCGCATCATGGAGATCACGGGCGACATGCGGCCGTTGCAATGGCTGGCCGAGCGCTTCATGGCTCACCAGAAGGCCAATCCCGCCGACGCCATCCGGGAGATGCAGGAACAGATGCAGGCGCTCACCGAGACGTTGGCGAAACTCGGGAGGACTGCCTGATGGCCGTTTTTCGAGGCATGCGCGACGAGCGCCTGGATGATGCCGGGCTGCCGATCGTGCGGATTTCCAGGGAAGGCCCGTGCGTGCGCGCGGATCAACTCACCACATGGACGCCGCCGCGACTCAGGTCTGAGCCGAAGGACTTGTTTCTTCAGCGCCAACTTTACCCGCGCGTCATCCGCCACGTTTCCGGCCCCGGCATTTCCTTCGACGCGGAGTTTATCCGCTGCGTCAGCGCCGGCTGTGTCGTCTACGCCGATACCCGGACGGGCAGCCTCTACCGCGAGCACGACGGCGTGTGCCTGGGCGATCAGAACCTGCGGATGGAGGTGGCATGAACGACCTTGAGCGCGAGCGGGAGATTGCTGGCTGTGTGGCCCTGCTGGAAACCGACATGCCGGCCAGCGATGCCGCCGAGACGTGGGAGCAGATGCGCCGGCTCGTTGCCAGTCGATCGCCCGAGCAAGTGGCTCGCATGGAAAAAGAACGCGGCCTGAACTGAGCAACACACGGCGCCTAGGTACGCGAACCGAACGGCGGGCCCCTTCACCCGCTTGGCGCCGTTCCCTACATGAAGGCACTTGAAGGAGTGGAATATGGGCAAAGAAGGATTTTGGGACGTGTATCCCGATGGCGATGTGATTTGGATGGAGTCCGACGACAAAGAAGAGTCGTTCGCTTTGTCGCCTGCCAACGCGGAAAAGCTTGCGATCGCGCTTTTGTCGGCCATCGATTCGCACCAGGAGATGCTGTGCCAGGTCGCGGAGAGCGCGGGCGAGACTGAATAGCAACCATGGCCGGAGACTGGATCAAGCTGCAGACGGTGACGCCGGATAAGCCCGAGGTGTTCCGCATGGCGATGGATCTTGGCATTGCGCCGGAGCACGTTCTTGGGTGTTTGGTGCGCGTCTGGATATGGGCCGATCAGCAGACGTTACAAGGTAACGCTGTGACCGTTACAGGTGTAACGCTGGACCGTATTGCTTGTTACGCCGGCTTCGCCGCAGCGCTCAAAAATGTGGGCTGGTTGACAGGCGACGACATGGATTTTTGCTTCCCGAACTTTGATCGGCACAACGGCGAAACGGCGAAAACCCGCGCGCAGACTGCAAAACGAGTAGAACGCCACAGGAGTAACGGTGTAACGCAAAAACCGTTACCAGAGAAGAGAAGAGAAGAGAATAAAGAACCCCCTGTAGCCCCCCCTTCGGGTGGGCATGCCGCAAGGGGAACTCGTCTGCCTTCTGACTGGCAGTTGCCGAAGTCGTGGGGAGACTGGGCGCTATCCGACAAACCCGAATGGACCGAAAGCGCTGTGCGTGCCGTTGCCGAAGCTTTCGCGGATCACTGGCACTCCAAGCCTGGGCGGGATGGCGTCAAGCTCAATTGGGAGGCGACATGGCGAAACTGGATTCGCCGCGAACCTGATCGGCCACGCAACAGCACCCCGGCGCTGTCCGCAATGCCTCGCAACCTGGTGGCATGACCATGGCCGATCCGACACCCATCCGCGAAACCGTGCCGCGAATCTCCGATGCCGAGATTGCCGCCTACCTGCTGCACGAACGCGAATCCGCGTTCATCGTCGAGCCGGGCGAGTTCCTGTCCGACGTGCTGGACGAGTTCGTTGACAAGCCGCCAGGGCCGCCCACAACCCCGTTTCCGAAGTGGGCCGGCCGCATGGACTTCCGCCCCGGAGAACTGACCGTGTGGGCGGCCTACAACAGCCATCGCAAGTCGATGCTGATCGGCCAGCTGGTTCTGTACTGGCTGGCGACGGGTCGGCGGTGCTGCATCGCCTCGATGGAGATGCCGCCTCGTCGGACGCTCAAGCGCATGGCCGTCCAGGCAGCCCGGAGCAAGAAGCCATCGACGGCCTACCTCGTTCGCTGGATGAACTGGGTATCCCTCGACCTTCGCCTGTACGACCAGCAAGGCACGATCAGCCCTGACCGCATCGTTTCGCTGATCCGGTACTACGGCGGGGCACTCAAGGGCGAGTTCATCGTGATCGACAGCTTGATGAAGTGCGGGATCGCTGAGGATGACTCGCCGGGACTCCAGCGGTTCATGAACGAACTGACTTCGGCGGCTCGGGACACCGGCTGTCACGTCATCCTGGTGCACCACGTCCGCAAGGCTCAGGACGAGTCGAAGATTCCCGGAAAGATGGACCTGAAGGGCACGGGCAACATCAGCGACCAGGCTGACAACGTGGTGATCCAGTGGATTGACAAGAAGCTGGCGGACGAGCAGTCCAAGGGCATCGCGCCCACTGACAAGCCGCATGGGTATCTCGTCGTGGAGAAGCAGCGCTTTGGCGAGTGGGAAGGCGCCATCCCGCTGTTTTTCGACGAGGAAAGCCTGCACCACCTGGACTACGACCGCGATCGCCCGTTCAACTGGGAGCAGATCAGGACGCCAACGCCACGCCAGAGCGCGCCACGTGAACCGGGCCAGGACTGAGCCGGTGTTCCCGCCCTGGCCCGAAAACCCGATCCCGGTACGCCCGGTATTCGACCCGTTGTCGTGGGACAAGGTCCGTGCGAATCCAAAACTCGGCAAGCGATGCTTCGAGGGCAACAAATGAGCGCGATGCAGCGGAACAAGGGACAGCGAGCCGAACGCGAGGTCTGCGCACTGCTGGCCGATGCGACGGGTCGA
>JAGWIL010000230.1 GCA_028866335.1 Rhodospirillales bacterium | reverse complement strand
CTCGCGGGCCAGCCGCTCCAGCTCCTCATAATCCAGCAGCCCATCCTCACGGCGCACGCCGTATTGGATGGCGTTGAACCACTTGCCGGACATGTTTGGGGCGGCGCCATGGGTGAGATGCCCGCCCGCGGCGAGCGACATGCCAAGGATGGTATCGCCGGGTTTAATGAGCGCCAGAAAAACCGACTGGTTGGCCTGAGAGCCAGAATTGGCCTGCACATTGGCAAAGCCCGCGCCGAAAATCTTCTTGGCGCGCTCGATGGCGAGGGTTTCAACTTCATCGGAAGGCCCGCAGCCGCCGTAATAACGCTTACCCGGGTAACCTTCGGCGTATTTATTGGTAAAAACCGAGCCCTGAGCAGCCAGCACGGCGGCGGAGACGATATTTTCCGAAGCAATCAGCTCAATACCGTCCTGCTCGCGAACCAGTTCCCGCCCGATAATGGCGGAAATTTCAGAGTCGGTTTCCGCCAACGGGGCGGCAAAGAAACGCTGCAAATGTGGAGCTAAAACCTGATCATTCATGGGGTTGTTTCCGTGATTTGATTTAATTTAGCAATCCGGCGTTCGTGCCGGCCGCCTTCGAATGCGGTGGTTAGAAAAATGCTCAGAATATCGAGTGCGACTTCCTCACCGATAATCCGCGCGCCGAGGGCCAGCACATTCGCATCGTTATGCGCGCGGGTAAGGCGGGCGGTGGTGACATCGTGCACCAACCCGCATCGGATACCTGGGTGCCGGTTGGCGGCGATGGACATGCCAATGCCGGTGCCACAGACGAGAATGCCGAAATCGGCCTGGTTTTGTTCAACCGCGGCGCAAACCGCCTGGGCGAAATCGGGGTAATCGACGCTGGCGGGGCCATCTGTGCCGTAATCCCGCACCTCATGCCCAGCCTCAACTAGGGCTGCCGCCAGCCTGGTTTTGAGCGCCAGGCCACCATGGTCGGCGCCCAGCGCCAAAATCAAAGACCGAGTCATGCTGCCGTTTATCATGCTGGCAAGCCTGTTGGAACCATTCGTTCAGGTATGGCAGCCGCCGATTAAGCGCGGTCACTTGTTAGCTGTTTTAAGACCTTGAGTTGTTCTGGCGGAGCGAGGTGCCAAGCTGTAATGCCAATGCCGCCGCTGGCTGCGCCTGAACGGGGGCGGAGACGAGCATCGCGAGCGCCGAACCGGCCTGTGCTACGCCAGATTTGCTGGCTTTTAAAAAATACTGAGCGGCAAGAGAAAGATTTTGAGCGGTGCCAAGCCCCTGCGCATAGCAGTAACCAAGAGCCAAAAAGCCTGGGCCGAAATTTTGCGTGGCGGCTTTTGAAAACAGGGCGAAGCCGTGAAGCTGGTCCTGGTCCACGCCCTGGCCGAAAAGATAGAGATAGCCAAGGGCTGTTTCGCCAGCGGGGTCTGCCTGTGCGGCAGCGCGCGAAAACCAGAGAGCAGCGGCGGTGTCATCGCGCGTAATGCCGAGCCCGGTCTGGTAAGCAAAGCCAAGGCTGGTTTGTGCCGGAGCCAAACCGCTGAGTGCCGCCGCGCGAAACCAGGCGGTGGCCAGTGCGGCATCCGGTGCCACGCCATGGCCCGTTTGATAGGCGCGGCCAGTGGCGAATTCCGCCGCGATATTACCGCCCCGCGCCGCCTGCTGATAAAGCGCGAACGCGACCTTATCGCTTTTTGGAAGGGTGATTTCGTTTTGGGTCTGTTGGCTGTCCAGCAAGGTGGCGAGGGCGTAGGCGGCATCTGCCTCGCCGGTCGCGGCACGGCTTTGCAGCGCTGCCAGCGCATCAGTGTTATATGCCGCGCGTGACAACAGCAGCGCAACAGGCATTGGTGCGGGTTGAACCATGGGCGTGGTGGCCAGCACAAAGGTATTCGGTGTGCTTGGCGGCGAAACAACTGGCGCCACATAAGGCTGCGTTAAAACCCGCGCGGAATGCCGCGGCATGGACAGCACCGCCAGGAAAGCCATGCCCAGCACGGCACATAGCAGAACTGGCCAGGAAAGCTTTCCGGATGGTTTAACGGTCTGCCGCACGGCAGCGTTGTGATGGGCATGAAAGCCCGCACGGATTTGCTCATAGATACGCGCCTGGGCGGAAGGCTCCAGCGTTAACGCGGCCCGCAGGTCAGCCCGGGTAACGCCCGCGGGAAGCTTAAATGCGCGGCCAGCAAATGCCTGGGCAAAAACAGCTTCGAGGATCGCCTCCGGCCCCATGCGTTGCACCACACTCGCAGACATACGCAACTCCAGTTTATTTCCCGCCGCGGGCAAAGGCCCATTCATTGCAATAACCTACCTGCGCCACCGGAGTCGCGTATCACCCAATTCTTAACACGAAGTCTAATTCCAGGCATGATGAATCGCGGCTTCCCATCGCGGGATGGAAATATTCGGAGTAGTGTTAAGACTATGATTACCCAGAAATTCCCCCTTACTCGCCTGCGCCGCAACCGGTTTGACGATGCCACCCGCCGAATGGTGGCTGAACACAAACTCTCAGTGGATGATCTGATTTGGCCGATTTTCATACGCGAGGGCAGCGGCGACCCCACAGAAGTGGCGGCCATGCCGGGCGTGTTCCGCGTGAGTGTTGATGGACTGGCCGCCCATGTGGAGCAGGCGGCGAGGTTGAACATCCCTGCCCTCGCTTTGTTTCCCGCCACACCGGCTGAGCTGAAAAACCCCGAGGGCACGGAGGCATTGAACGCCCAGAACCTGATGTGCCGGGCGGCACGCCTGCTGAAGAAAGAATTTCCGCAAATCGCCCTGGTGGGGGATGTGGCGCTCGACCCTTATACTGACCATGGCCATGACGGTTTGCTGCGCGATGGTTATGTCGCGAACGATGAAAGCGTGGAGATTTTGGCCAAACAGGCGGTGAACCAGGCGGAGGCGGGAATTGATATCATAGCACCTTCCGACATGATGGATGGCCGGATTGGGGCGTTGCGCCAGGCATTGGACAGCCACGGGCTGATCCATACCCGCCTGCTAAGCTATGCTGCCAAATACGCCTCGGCTTTTTATGGGCCGTTCCGGGATGCCATTGGCAGCCAGGGCGCGCTGAAAGGCGATAAGAAGACCTACCAGATGCACCCCGCCAATTCCGACGAGGCCTTGCGGGAAGTGGCGATGGACATTGCCGAGGGTGCGGACATGGTGATGGTGAAGCCGGGTATGCCATATTTGGATATCATCCGCCGGGTGAAGGATGAGTTCGCGGTGCCGGTATTCGCGTATCAGGTCTCTGGTGAGTATGCGATGATTGAGGCCGCCGCGCGCAACGGGTGGATAGACCACGACAAAGCCATGATGGAGGCGCTGCTCTGCTTCAAACGGGCGGGATGCTCGGGCATTCTCACTTATCACGCCGTGCAGGCAGCACGGATTCTGGAGGGCAAATGAGCCTTTGGCCTGGCGCGCAGATCTCTGATCTCTCCGGCCAGACGATTGTCGTCACCGGGGCGAATAGTGGCATTGGGTT
>JAGWIL010000017.1 GCA_028866335.1 Rhodospirillales bacterium | reverse complement strand
GCCAAATGCGCGCCACGCGTTTCTTGTTAACGGCCCACCCTCCGCAGCCCTTCCCGCAACGCTGTGCGTTGCCGGAACCTTGAGGGCTGCTTCGCCCGCCTGGTGCAGTAGTGCTGTGATGCGCCGATAGCCGTAGCGGCCATACTGCCTGACGTGCTCCCCTGAAATGTACCCGTTTTGAGGTAGTGTCTGTCTCAAGGAGGCGGGCTTATGAAGGGCAGCAGGTTCACAGAAACGCGGCCTCGTTCAAAGCAGCCACGGCCCAAAACCACCGGATTAACTACATATGAAGTGGACCACTCATCGGGGGCTTGCCAGTTTCCAGATGGATTACGAGGTCAGCCTCGCATTTGAAAACATCAACGCTACGGAAGGCAGCGATTCCGTGCCGGGTTATGGCGTCGACCACGTCGCCGTTGCTGAAGGCCTGGGTTGCAAGGGCATCCGCGTTAAAACACCTAACGAGTTCAAGGACGCGTTTGTTCGCGCTCAGCAGTTGATGGAAGAACATCAGGTGCCGGTCGTGCTCGAATTCATCCTTGAGCGCGTGACGAACATCGCAACGGGCACCGAGATCAACGAGTTCGAGGAAGTGCTTTGCCTCGACCCGTCGCTCACAACATCCTAATACCCAAAAGCGTTTAACGCTTACGTTAAAAAACGTCGCGCTAATGGTAGCGTGGCGTTTTTTATACCTTGCGCCCAAGAACCTTTGCCTGCGGCAGCCATCACCTATGAGTAGAAAAACCTATTCATAGTTAGCCTCGCCTTGGAGAAAGCAAACTCCGATTCAACCTCCTGAATTAGCCTCGAAAAGCGCAAGCGTCCGTTCACGCGCTGTCTTCACATCGGTTGGATCAGCATCCGGTCCCTCATTGTTAAATCCGTGACCTGAGTTGCCATAAACGTAGACCTCCACGCCTGGATGAGCAGCCTTGATTGCAGCTTTACTTTCCCCGGCGGATATATATGGGTCGTTGGCACCGAAATGGCAGATGATTGGGCAGGACGGCTGAAGATTAGCTGATGCAGCCACTCCCGCGCCATAGTAACTGGAGGCGGCGGCAAGGCCTTTTGTACGTGCTGCCGCACGCCAAGTGATCGTGCCCCCGTAGCAATAGCCTACAAGATAGACCGGCCCTTTATTTTTTAAAGCGTCGATACATGCCTGCACATCCGAGATCGGATTATCATCGCCATTCTCATCCGCATATTTAAAGCCGAGCTGAAGGCCAGCGGCATCATGATTCGCAACAAATCCATAATCCTGACGATCGAACATGGAAGGGGCAATCACTTCAAAGCCAAGCGAAGCCCATCTCTCAACATCACGCTTTATATCTTCATTGATCCCCAAAACCTCCTGGATAACAATTACTCCACCTCGTCGTGCACCTGCAGGGTGTGCATGGAGAGCAGTGAATTCAAAACCGTCGATTTTGGATTTAAGCTTAAATATATCAGTCACAAAATCATTCCTTTAGAGTTTTATGTGGCAGCAAAAAATCAAAGAAACAAAAAATTCCTTTGCGCAGCGTAGCAGGATTGCAGAGGCAGCAAAATTCCGCCTGCAATGATTTGTCTCCATGGATGCTTTTTTTACAAGATCATTATTTTGATCGATAACCGCAAATTTTCTTCTTACGATATCAGGCATCGGAGAAAATGCCCGATCATAATTTTTGCTTACCAAATGCAAAATTATGATCTTGAGAGTCCGTGCTTTTGCATTGAGACATACCACATGAACAATACACGCCTTGCGCAAACAGTAGCCGGGCTGGCCAAAGCTCCCGCGGTCCCCGTGTCCTATTTCAGCATGGTTCTGGGCTTGGCTGGGCTTGGCAATGCCTGGTCCGTTGCGCATAAAGTTTGGCTTCTGCCAAGTATTATCAGTATTGCCATCAACGGTATCGCCGTATGTATCTGGGTAGGTTTGCTATTGCTTTATATCTGCAAATGGACTTTTGCACGCGCCAAGGCGATACATGAACTTAATCACCCGATTAATTGCAGCCTTATCGGCCTTATTGGTATTTCCTCGATGCTTGTGGCCGGTATCGCTGCGCCCTATAGCCAGAGCTTTGCTATTGCGCTGTTCTTGGTGAGCGCCCTTTGTACCCTTGGCTACGCCGTCTGGCAGACGGGAGCGATCTGGAAAAGCGATCGCCAGCACGACAACACCACGGCCATACTTTATCTTCCTACGGTCGCAGGGTCCTTCGTGATGGGCACAATCGCCGCCAGGCTTGGCTTCCCGCAATGGGGGCAACTGGCTTTCGGAGCAGGCCTATTCTCCTGGCTTGCAATAGAATCCGTGCTTGCCCACCGGCTTTATGCTGTTGACCAGATACCGCAAGCCCAGCGCCCTTCGCTAGGCATCCAGTTCGCACCGCCGGCCGTGGGTAGCGTCACCTATCTCAGCATCACATCAGGGCACCCAGACCTGATGGCAAGTGCTCTCGCCGGCTATTCTGTTTTGCAGGCACTTGTTATTTTCCGGATGATAAGCTGGATAAGAGCACAACCCTTCGGGCCATCCTACTGGGCGTTTACATTCGGCGCCGCCTCTCTCGCCTCCACCTTCCTCATCATGCTTTCACGCGGCAGCAATGGTCCGGCACAGATATTGGCGCCTGTAGTGTTTATCGCCGCGAATATCATCGTTGGTATCATTTTTTTGGCAACGCTGCGCCTTCTGGTAATAAGGTTTGCCCAAGCCTTTCGGTGTCATGAGACGCCCGACGAACTTAAAGCAATGCTGCACGTACCGCCTGGCGCATGAGTTGGATGACACTCTCATCGGCGTGCGCAGAGTAGAGAGCGTGAATTGAATAAGGAAATTGCGGCGCATTGCCCACAAGCCGCGCACGTCCTGCCGCAAGCAGGGGTTTTGCGACCATCATGCGCAGATAGGCGGTGCCGCCAACCGACAAAAGATAATCTAATGCCACCGGGCCGAAATTAACAGTGACCGAAGGATGGGGGTGTTCAGGAAAAGCCGCGCGGAAGGCTTGCGCAAAACTCTCTCCCCAGTCGATAGCGACATAGTTTGCTGTATCTGGCACCTGCTTCTCCGGGCCGACCTCCACCAAAACCAGTTTTTCTTCAATCAACACTTCCGCCACCAAATCTGGATGGTTCCGGCTGCCGTAAACCACTGCCAGGTCGATTCTCCCGGCAAGCAGTTCCTCAATCAGTCGTACAGGATAATCGATCTGTGCCCGGACAGCATGGTCAGGATATTGTGTCCGCATCCAACGCAACCAATTCTGGACCATCGGGTTGGAAACGATTAGTTCCGCGCCCAAGGTTACCGTAGCGGTTTGTTCAACCGCGATAGCTATGCTGCGCCGGGCTCTTTCCCAATTCTGTACAAAAATCGAAGCATAACGGATGAAGCTCTGCCCTGCTTGGGTCAATGTCACGCCGGTTTTTGTCCGAATGAACAGGCGGCAACCCAAATCTTCTTCAAGTACGCGTATTCGCGCGCTGATGGCGGTCTGTGTCACATGCAAGTTGGTAGCGGCATTAACGAAACTGCCAGTTTTAACAATTTCCAAAAATGTCTTGGCCGCGGCAATGTCCATGATTTCAAGCCATTTCTAAAAAAACAAGCATTCCTACGATCCAGTCTGTAGTAACGATCCTACATACCAATACACGCATGGCGTAATTTGTGTAGCTCATCAGTCTGCGCACCTACTTTGGCGAGCCACTTTCGTACCACCTTTGACGTCATTTCCGGCCCGTTATCTGAACGAATATTTTCAGGCACGCCCCTCGCCAGCATGACCTCGACCATTGTTTCCAATACGCCTAGGCCGTTAATTCGACGCGCTACTCGAACAGCTAAGCATTCTCGGGTGAATTCATCGATTAGCGTCATCAGTCGCAGCTTACGACCGTCATGCGTTTGGGCTTCAACGAAGTCATAAGACCAAACGTGATTACGCCGCTCTGGCCGCAAGCGGACGCAAGAGCCGTCATTCAACCAAAGGCGCCCCCTGGGCTTTTGCTTCTGTGGAACCTTGAGCCGTTCCCGGCGCCAGATCCGTTGAACACGGTCAGTGCCAACCTCCCATCCAGCCGTCTGGAGCAACGCTGTGATCCGTCTATAGCCATAGCGGCCATAATTGCCGGCCAGAGCGATGATGGCCTGTGTCAGCTCATCTTCATCTGGGCGGGCTTGGGACACGTAGCGCTGTGTGCCACGGGGATGGTCCAGCAGACTGCAGGCGCGGCGATCCGAAAGTCCGTAGTCATCTCGGATCTGCACCACCGCCTGCCGGCGTCGTTCAGGGCTTAAAAGTTTCCAGCTGCAACATCTTTGAGGATTTGCTTCTCAAGCGATAAATCCGTGACCAACCGCTTTAAGCGATTGTTTTCCTTCTCTAATTCTTTCAATCGCCGAGCCTGATCCATGTCCAGGCCGCCATATTCTTTGCGGTATCGGTAGTAGCTCTTGTCCGAAATTCCGGCTTCACGACACGCAACCTGGACCGTTTTGCCCTGACCCGTCTGCACTTCAATCTGCCGCAGCAGCACAACAATCTGCTCCGCGCTCATTCGCTTCTTCGGCATGCAAAAGCCTCCTTTCCAAACCAGTTTGTCTCAATTCAACTGGTCCAAAAATCCCCAGGTAGGCCAGGGGGGACCGGTCGGCCGGCCAAAGAGCGCTGTATCCGCGATGAGAAGCTGACGTGCCTCTATTTCATTCACGGACAGAGCGAGCACGATCCTAAGCGGCCGTGAGGCGATCGAATCGGGCCAGAAGCTACGCACCGCCCGGATGCGCGGTGTCCGCAGGGGCGTTAGATCCTCGGACGAAGTCGATAAAGGCTCTGAGTGGGGGTGGCACTTGCCGTCGGCCGGGGTAGTACACATGCAATCCTGAAAAGGATGGGCACCAGTCCTCGAGGACGCGCACAAGCCGCCCGGCGGCAAGTGCCTCCTCCACCAATCCCTCAAAGACGAAGGCGACGCCAACCGCTTCCTGCGCGGCCAGGATCATGAGGTCCTGCGAATTGGTCGTGAAGGGACCTGTGACAGAGAGCGACAGCTCCGCACCGTCCTTTTCGAACTCCCAGAGATACTCCTCGCCGCTATCAAAGCGGTGTCGAATGCACGGCATGCGCGCAAGGTCGCGCGGAGTTTGAGGCGTGCCATGGCTTTCGATCAGCGCTGGAGCCATCACTGCTACGAAGCGCTGACGCGGGCCGAGACGGACCGAGATCATGTCAGCCGCTACCCGCTCTCCCAGACGGAGCCCGGCGTCGAACCCTTCGTTGACCATATCCACTGTGGCGTTCTGTGCGAAGATCTCGACCTTGATGCCTGGGTAGGTGCGCAAGAACGGCGGAATGACGGGCATGAGGGCGAGGCGGGCGCCCGCATGCGCCGCGTTGATGCGCAGCAATCCTGCCGGCGCATCGCGATACCCGGCAAGCTCATGCAGGGCGTCGTCGATATCTCGGTAGGCGGGTTGGATGCGCGCCAGCAGCCGCGTGCCCGCTTCGGTGAGTGATACGGCGCGCGTCGTCCGATTAAACAACCTGACATCGATCCGCTCCTCCAGCGCCCGCAAGGCATGGCTCAACGCAGAGGGGGTGACACCCAGCTCGACAGCGGCTTTGCGGAAGCTGCGAGCGCGCGCGATCGCGAGGAAGATAGACAAATCCATGATATTGATGCGAGCCATTGTTGAGTTTGTCTCACTACCTCGACGAGAACTCAAGCCATTATCTTACCAGTCCCGATCTCCTATGTTGTTCGATGGCATTGGTGCCGGCGAAAGGAGACAACATGCGAACTTGGTTCATCACGGGTGCGTCGCGCGGCTTCGGCGCGCTCATTGCTAAAGAGGCGCTCGCGGCGGGCGACGCGGTTATGGCGACAGCGCGCGACGTCGAGCACGTCACCCGCGCCCTCGGCGAGCACGACAATCTGGCGGCGTTCGCGCTCGACGTCACAAACGACAAGCAGGCGCTCGCAGCCGCCGAGGCTGCGGTAGCGCGTTTCGGCGCCATCGACGTCCTGGTCAACAATGCAGGCTTCGGGCTGCTTGGCGCGGTCGAGGAGGCAAGTGCAGAAGAGGTCGAGCGGATCTATCGCACCAACGTCTTCGGACTGCTCTCGGTCACACGCGCGGTGTTGCCGCACATGCGCGGGCGCCGCTCAGGGCACATCATCAATATGTCGTCGATCGGCGGCTACCGCGCGGGACCCGGGTTCGGCATCTATTCGTCGACGAAGTTTGCGGTCGAGGGCTTGAGCGAGTCGCTGGCGGCCGAGCTGGCTCCGCTGGGCATCAAGGTCACGATCGTCGAGCCGGGCTATTTCCGGACCGACTTCCTCGATGGCAGCTCGCTCGCGGTGAGCCCTCCGACCATCGCCGACTACGAGGCGACGGCCGGCGCCACACGTGCCCGCGCATCGCAGCTCAGTCACAAGCAGCCAGGCGATCCGGCAAAGCTCGCCAAGGCCATCGTACAACTCGCCGGGCAGGCCGAGCCGCCAATCCGGATGCCGTTCGGAAGCGACACGGTCGCCGGTATTCGTGCGAAGAACGAGTTCGTCACGAGCGAAATAGCCCGACTTCACGACCTGGCCGTCAGTACGGATTTTGCCTGATTCCACGACAACCCGTCGTTAAAAGGAGGTGATGAGATGTCGAACGCCAGCACTGACGTGACTCAATCTATCGACATCCAGGGCGGCAGCGAAAGGGTGGGCTGGCTCTTCGGCGGCGTTGCCGCCTTGATCTGGGGCGGGTTCCTCGCCGTTTCGCGGCAGGGCATCGGCGCTGGCCTTTACGCCTCGGACCTCGCGTTCTTGCGCTACCTGCTTGCCGGTCCGCTACTGCTGCCCTGGCTGTGCCGGCGGGACATCCGCACCCTCGCCGGGGTCGGTTGGCGACGGGGGATTGTTCTCGCCGTCTTGGCCGGCCCTCTCTTCGTGATGGTCGGCGCCGAAGGCTATGTGTTTGCGCCACTGGCGCATGGCGCGGTCATCCAATTGGGAACACTCGCCCTGGCTGCCACGATCCTCGCAGTGTTGACGTTGGGCGAGCGCATCACCGCCGCTCGCGCGTGCGGCATGACAACGATCGTCATCGGCCTGGCGCTCACCGCCGGGCCTGAATTGTGGCGCGGCACGCAAACGGCATGGATGGGCGACCTCATGTTCGCCGTTGCCGGTGGAATGTGGGCGATGTTCACCATATTGTTGCGGCGATGGCGGATCTCGCCGCTGGTCGCCACGGCGATCGTCGCGGTGCTCTCCAGCGCGGCGTTCATCCCCCTGTATCTCGCCAGTCACGGCCTGGGCATCGTCCACCGCGCGAGCGTCGCTCTTCTCGTCGAGCAGATGCTGATGCAGGGCTTGTTGTCCGGCATCGTCGCGCTTTTTGCCTTTGGCCGGGCTATTCAATATCTCGGCGCGGGGCGCGCAGCGCTCTTTCCTGTGATCGCGCCCGCAGTGGCCATCCTGATCGGCATACCGCTCACCGGTGAGTGGCCGACAGCGTTCCAGCTTGCTGGATTGGTGACTTTGTCGATCGGCCTGATCGTTTCTGCCGCTGGTGGTTCGATCGCTCGCATCCGATTGTTTCGGCGCGCTGCAAATTCTTTCCAACAAAGCGGAGTGTCATCATGACCAAGACCTGGCTTATTACAGGCTGTTCGAGCGGTTTCGGCCGCATCATCGGCGAACGCGCGCTCGAGCGCGGCGACCGTGTTGTCCTCACGGCACGCGATCCGGCTTCGCTGCAGGACATTGCCCGGCGATTTCCCGACACCGCCCGGGCCGTTGCGCTTGATGTGACTAGGCCGGGCGCCGCGCAATCAGCGGTCGCGGCGGCGATCGGCGCTTTCGGCAGTCTGGACATTCTCGTCAACAACGCCGGGTTCGGCTTCATCGGCGCGATTGAGGAAGGCGATCCAGACGAATACCGGCCAATGTACGAAACGAACGTCTTCGGCTTGATCGAGACCACGAAGGCGGCGCTGCCCGCTTTGCGGGCGAGCGGCAATGGCCGGATCGTCAACCTGTCCTCGATCGGCGGCGTTGCCGGGCGCGCCGGTTTCGGCTTCTACAATGGCACCAAGTTCGCGGTGGAGGGGATATCCGAAGCGCTGGCGCAGGAAGTGGCGCCGTTCGGCATCGCCGTCATCATCGTCGAGCCCGGTGCCTTCCGGACGGAGTTTCTCGGCCGCTCGATCAATATGGCGGCGCGCGAAATGGAGGAATATGTCGCGACCGCGGGCAGTGCGCGGGTGCACCGTGAGGCCGATCATGGCAGCCAGCCCGGCGATCCTGAAAAGGCGGTTGCCGTACTGCTGAAGGCGATCGACGCCGCCGCGCCGCCGCTTCATCTGCTCCTCGGGAAGGACGCCTACAGCCGGGCGCGTCGCAAGTTCGAGGCGTTCGCCGAGAATATGGCCGATTGGGAAGCCCAAGCGGCCGACACTGGCTACCCGGCTTAGGCAAAAGACGGGCGGCCGCAAGGCCGCCCGTTATCAGTCACCGGCGGTATGGACGAAGTCCTGAAGGCGCTGCCGCAAGACTTCGGGGCCGGCGACGATGCCGTTCGCCTGAGGCCCGAACGCATGACCTGCAAAGTCGGTCACAGCGCCACCGGCCTCCTGGACGATGAGAGCGCCAGCCAGCCAATCGTTGACGTCGTCTCCGACCTCCCAATACCCATCTAGCCGGCCTGCGGCGACATAGGCGAGCTGCAATGATGCCGCACCCAACTGGCGCACCACGAAGCAATTGTCCGAGACGATCTGGAGGCTTCGCAGGGCAAGTTTCGACAAGGGTGCCGACACGCTGCGCGCCGGGGGCACCGCCGTGGCGAAGACGCTTGTTGGGAGCGTGGTCTTGCCTGAGGTGTGGAGCGCCTGTCCGTTGCACGAAGCGCCGCCCGACCGCTTTGCGACGAACATCTCATCGAGCGCCGGTTCGTAGACGAACGCCGCCTCGGTCTTGCCATCGACGACGAGCGCCAGCGAAGCGGACCAGAGCGGGAGGCCCTGCACAAAGTGGTAGGCCCCGTCGATCGGATCGTAGATCCATTTGGCGCCGCTCTCGATGCCGTCTGCACGGCTCTCCTCGGCACCCCAACCAATATCGGGGAAAGCGGCCGCAAGTCCCGCCTTCATCCAGCTTGAGGCGCGGGCGTTGATTGCGCGAAGACCGCCGATGAGGCTACCAAGGTCAGCGTCGGGGGCAGGAGCAATGAAGTCAGCGGCCAACTGGCGCGTAATGCCCCGAAGAAGCGCTTCGGCGATATTGGTTTCCACGTTTCACTTGCCTTGTCATCATCGCTCGGAAGCGGTTGCTGGAATGTGTTCGGTGTTGAAACGGCCTGTCGCCGCCGCGGCGGCGGTGAGGATGCCCGGCCCGATGATCGGCGGGAGGGCCCAGGTCTTCAACGCGACGATCCATCCTTGGCCCAGGCTAGACAGGCCAAGCACGATCGAGAACCCAGAAGCCGTGGGCACCTTGCGTTTCACTGTCATACCGCCGTCTCTTCGTCGAGGCCGAACAGCATCCGGAGATCGCGACGTGGCGAGGACAATTCCGCGAGCGTGTACTTATCGAGCACGCTGAGAAATGCCTGAACAGCTTCGTTGAATACTGAGGGGAGGAGGCATACCGGCGCGATCAGACATTCCGGACAGGGCAGCAGTCGGAAGCTGTCTTCGGTGTGTCGCACGACCGATCCGAGATTGATTTCACCTAGTTGTTTCGCCAGCCGGAGATGATCCTCGGAGATATTGTAGGCGTGCGCGATCTCGGGAATCGACGAGAATTCGCCCCTCGGACCGCCACATGCAGCAGCACGCGTAGGGCATAATCGGTGTAACGACTCAGCTTCATAGCCCAGCCATAACTCGAGAAGCTAAACATGTAAATCTATTGCATCTTATGCGAAATGGTATAAGGTGTATTTAAATTACATGTTTAAAGGTGGATTGTGGTTGAGGCCATTGCCGACGCGGCGCTGCCGCCCCTGCTCGAACTTTTCTATGACCGCGTTCGTCGCGATGCCGAGCTTGGACCGGTGTTCGACTCCGCGGTCCATGATTGGCCCGCCCATCTCCAGCGGCTTGCCGCCTTCTGGTCGTCGGTCATGCTCACGAGCGGCCGCTACAAGGGCAATCCGATGCTGATGCACCTGAAGCACGGGGACATCATCACCGACGCGATGTTCGCCCGATGGCTTGTGATCTGGCAGGAGACGACCGACGAATTGCTACCTGCCTCGGCGGCGCTTGCGATGCAGGCAAAGGCACAGCGGATCGCTGAACGCCTTCAGATCGCGCTAAAAATCTATTCAATCCCCAAAAATCCCATCACGTCGAGCGCTCTGGCGGATGCGGATGCAAGTCGACTTCTACGAGACGACGCCTGCCCTGACGGCAGGCTTTCCCCACTCCCAATCAGAGGACATTCATGACCAAGATGCTTACCGAAAAAACAATCGCGACCGTCAAGGCGACCGTTCCCGCATTGGCGGAACATGGCACCACCATAACCGCCGTGATGTACCGCCGGCTGTTCGAGAACGCCGAGGTTCGCGCGCTGTTCAACCAGTCCAATCAAGGAGAGAGCGGGGCGCAGGTTCATGCGCTTGCTGCCGCGGTTCTCGGATATGCTCGGAACATCGATAATTTGGGGGGCCTCGCCCCAGTCGTCGAGCGGATTGTTCAGAAGCATATCGGCTATCATATCCTGCCCGAGCACTACCCCTACGTCGCGACCGCGCTGCTGGGCGCGATCGGCGAAGTGCTCGGGGACGCCGCGACTGACGACATCATGGATGCGTGGGGCGAGGCATTCTGGTTTCTGGCTGACATCCTCAAGGCGCGTGAGGTGGTCATCCGCCACGAGATCGAAAGTCATGTCGGCGGGTGGAACGGATGGCGGCGCTTCACAGTCGCGGAAAAGATTCGCGAGAGCAGCGTCATCACGTCCTTCATCCTCCGCCCGGTCGACGGCGGTCCGGTCGCTCGCCACAAGCCCGGCCAGTATCTGACGCTGCGCTTCGATGCGGTCGACGAACCCAACCTCAAGCGCAACTATTCCATATCCTGCGCTCCCAACAACGAATATTATCGGATCTCGGTGAAGAGGGAGGCCAACGGCAATGGCGGCTCGCGACACCTCCATGATCACGCCAATGTTGGCACGGTGATCGAGCTGACTCCGCCCGCCGGAGACTTCTTCCTCGAAGAGGCACCACAACGGCCGGTGATCCTGCTGTCGGGCGGTGTGGGCCTCACGCCCATGGTTAGCATTGTGGAGACGATCGCGGCCGCGCATCCGGGGCTGGACACACACTACATCCACGGCACCATGAGCAGCGCCACCCACGCTATGGACGATCATGTCCGTTCGCTGGCGCTCACGCACGGTAACATTTCGGTTGCAACCTTCTATAGCCATCCGTTGCAAGGCGATGTGCCGGGGACCACACACGATGTCACAGGGATGATCACAGTCGATTGGCTCGCGGCAAATACCCCTCTCACAGAGGCCGATATCTATCTGTGCGGACCAAGGCCGTTCCTCCGCGCCTTCGTCAGCGGTCTTTCACTCGTCGGCGTTGCCGCCGATCGCATCCATTACGAGTTCTTTGGCCCGGCTGACGAGTTGCTGACCGCCTGATCTCCGCTGCTTGTTGCATTGCGACTGCCTGTTTCTGGTCCTGTGATCCGGCGGGCAGTCGCCTGCCGTTGTGGAAGGAAAAGAGCCCCAAGGGAGATATCAGTTCAGCCAAGGCGATCAAATCAAATTGAATAGGTTAATTGCAAAGATTATGACTGCGTGGGCGTTAATAATTTTATATACAAGATCATAACGATCTCGCCCTGCTTTTGCCTGAAGGGTTTACGAATTTTCGATGCTTTTTCAATTATTTAATTTATATTTTGGTGCAATAATTTTCTTGTTTTGCGGTGTTACCGAGCTACGATTCCGGTCTTCACCACCAAGGATATTTTCATGTCACTTTTTCTTCGTGTTCTTCCTGGAGATCAGATCAATATCGACGGATATCGTTTCAAAATCGAAGCCGCTGATATTCGCCTCGTCTCTCCGGAAGGCCAAGTAATCAATGTCTCCGATACTCCAACGGAGCTTGTGCGTGGCGTAGAGGTCAGCCGTACGCAGTCTGAGATTCTGTCAGGTTTTGCGCTGAGCTTTACCGCACCAAAGGATGTCCTCATCATCAAGCTTACCGGCATTCACAACGACTCTTAAAAGATGCGCGCGGCCGTCTAGCAGACGGCAATCATCTAATCATTTCGATATAACATTGAAGGCGGAACGCTGCCTTCCGCCTCAACTTCATTTTTTCAGCGGAGTCCAACCATGCCTCTTCCAAACGGTAGGCGATACAATTTTTCTCTTGAGATCGAGATCTGTGATGATTTTGAGTTTAGTCCCGGCGAGATGGGATCCTATATTGTCGACGGTCTCATCGAACTCGATGTCAGCGGCAAGCTGTTTCCCGGGCTGGATAAGCCTAAGCACGGCGAACGTCTTTTAGAGATGAGTATCCAAAATGTCGGCTATGGCCGCCACCGCACCGCCATCAATATTGACCAAGCAGCAGAACCAGCCCTCGCACCGCTTGCGCTATTTCGTTCTGCAGATCAGACGGCATTGCTCGACGCATTGGAAGAGCAGCTTATGCTGACGAGCGACATAATTACCGAACAAAGGCTCATCTGTGCCAAGGCGCGGGCAAGCCGCACCAAACTCCTCGCCTCTTCATCCTGGCCAGCGCCGCTGCTTGCGGAAGCGACACGGATTTCAGAAGCCCTCGAACTCGTTCTTAAAACCCATGAATCAGCTCTTAAACCGCTGCTATAAGACGTTGTTCAACTCAAAATTGGCGGATTTGCGGGCGTTTTCTTCGGCGGTGGAAGTGCACACGATTGCAATGGACCCTGAGAGGGTCCACCACCGCATCCCCGCCAATTTTTATGTTGCGGGCGCTGGATACGCCGCCCATGCGCAGGTCCAAGCCCGTTCCGTTACCCCAGCCGCCTTGCCAGGACAGCCTTGTCCCGGCGGGCGAGCCCAATGCGGCCGATCGCCCAGGAACTATGGACGATGTCACGATCAAGCGCAAAACCTTTGCCCAGGCGCTCGCCCGGCACTTGGCGCGCGAACTTTTTGCCGAGGCCATGGTTCAACGCTGATGCGCAGGTCTGTGATCAAGCCCGGGCTGTCTCGTCCCCATTCACCAACCTGCCCCCAACATATTTAACCTGAGTTAAACCGCCATGAGCCTGCGCGTTGCCATCTACGCCCGCTATTCCAGCGACAATCAGCGCGACGCCTCGATCGATGATCAGATCCGGCTCTGTCGGCAGCGGATTGCGACTGAGGGCTGGGAACTTGAACAGGTCTATCGCGACGCCGCCATCTCCGGGGCCAGCACTCAGCGGCCAGGCTATCAAGCCATGCTGGAGGCCGCCCGCGAAGGCGGGTTCGATATCATCCTGGCGGAAGCCCTGGACCGGCTATCCCGCGACCAGGAGGACATTGCCGGGCTCTACAAGCGACTTAAATTCGCCGGCATCAGCCTGTTCACCTTGACCGAAGGCGAGATCTCGGAGCTGCATATCGGCCTGAAGGGCACGATGAACGCGCTGTTCCTGAAGGACCTCGCCGCCAAGACCCATCGCGGCCTGATGGGTCGCATCGCCGCCGGTAAATCCGCTGGCGGCCTTAGCTACGGCTACAAGATCGCGCTTACCATCGTTGGTCGTGGCATTGTCGAACGCGGGGACCGCCGCATCGACGAGACCGAAGCCAATATCGTACGCCGCATCTTCCGGGACTTTGCCGATGGCCTATCGCCGATCGCCATAGCCAAGCAGTTGAACGTCGAGCATGTCCCAGGCCCTGAAGGCCGCCCCTGGCAGGACACCACCCTGCGGGGCCATGCGGAGCGCGCCACCGGCATCCTGCGCAACGAACTCTATATCGGCCGACTAGTCTGGAACCGCATGCGCTATCTGAAGAATCCGAGCACGGGTAAGCGGGTGTCGCGCATGAACCCCCGGGACCAGTGGGTCGTCGAGGAGGTACCGCAGTGGCGGGTCATCGATGAGGAGCTCTGGAACCGCGTCCAATACCGGCTGAACGGCATTCGCGAGCGCGCCGCCACCAACAGCCCTGAGCGGGTCAAGTTTTGGGAGAACCGCCGGGCCCAACATTTGCTCACCGGCAAGGTCTTTTGCCGCGCCTGCGGCGGACAGCTGAGCGCCATCGGCCGCGACTATCTTGCCTGCAATGCGGCTCGCAAACGCGGCATCTGCACCAATAATTCCAGCCTGCGCCGCTCCAAGCTCGAGACCATGGTTATCGAGGCACTGCGCGCGAGCGTCATGAACCCCGACGACATTCAGGATTTTATCAGCACCTTCACCGCCGAGTGGAACAGGCTGGCGGCGGAGATCAACGCCGAGCGAGCTCAGGATAAGACCCGCCTGGCCACGATCGAGCGCAAGATCGCCAAGATCATCGAAGCGGTGATGGACGGCTTCAGGGCGGAGGAACTCAAGCAGCAATTGGAGACGCTTTCCCGCGAGAAGGCCCGGCTACAAGCAAAGCTTGACGCGCCATCCGTATCAGCCCCGTTGATCCATCCCAACCTCGCCCAGCTCTATCGCAGCAAGGTCGCGGCGTTGCAGAATGAGTTCACAAACTCCGGCGGCAACAATGCCGGTGTGTTGACCGCATTGCGGGATCTGATCGAGCGTGTGGATTTTGGCCCAGGCGAGGAAGGCGGCGAGGCGGAGATTATTTTGACCGGGATCCTGTCGTCGATGGTTCGGCTGGGCCTTGGAGAGGCACCAACAAAAACAACGCCTTCCGTTGGGGTTTCGGAAGGCGTTCCTGATTTGTTTACAAGTTCGGTCAAACTGGTTGCGGGACCATGCAACAACCGAGAGTTGGTGTTGGTTTGCCTCTGCTGAATACCTTATTTGCCGCCCCTCTGCTACGCTCCACATTCGGCTCAGTCGGGCCGACAGCGGCCGGTACGCTGTGGGATGACAGCTGAGGAAAGCGGACATCGCTAAGCAGGCCATTGCATTCTGCATCGGAGTGTCTGTGCCAAAAGCAACCATGCACAAAAACGACAATTTTTCGCCCCGGAAACACTAAATCTGGCCGACCTGGTAGCTTCTTCGCATGAAGCCGATACCCGTATCGGCGACGTGGTACGCAAGTTGGAGCCGGATTTTGCCATGATGGAGTGCTAGGGCGACGGCAGTTGAGCGATCCGTGGTGCCTGTCGGCTGGAGGACATTTTGGACGAAGCCTTGGGTGCGATACATGCCGTGTTGGGCCGCTATACGCTCGCGGACTTCACAACGCGCAAATGGCCGCGCTGCGCCGAGGTTCAGTCTGAGTATGCCGCGAAAGGCAAGTCGCTTTGATGAACAATCTACGTGATCCTGGCGCGTTGAGACCGAAACTGTCCTGACTGGTGTAGAGCAAAAAATAAACTCCAGTGCCACTGATGCTCGATGAGTACATCAGAGGATGGCGAATTGAGTTTGTTACTCCGCCAAACCGCTAGGTGAAATTAAATGATTCTCAAAGACCAAAGTCTTCAAACGAAGTTCTGAACACAAATCGAATCGATGGAGCGCTCATCAACGATGCATATTGATGTACGTCAAGGCGGTATTATCAAGATTCTATATAGTGATTATCCCAACAGAGGGGACAGTCATGGACGAATCATCTCGCGCATCAGCGTCGCAACCGAGTCAAACAAAGCAGGCGGATACCTCTCAGCCGGAGACCCGGAACCTCGGCCTACTTATGTTAACTGGTGTTGTCATTGGCTCAATGATCGGTGGTGGTGTCTTCAATTTGCCACAAAATATGGCCAATGGTGCCGGTCTCGGCGCTGTTGTCATCGCCTGGATCGTAACCGGTGTCGGCATGTATTTTTTGGCTGATACTTTTCGCACCCTAGCGGATAAGCGTCCCGAGTTAAAGGCGGGCATTTACTCGTATGCGCGCGAAGGTTTCGGCCGGTTTGCAGGTTTTAACTCCGCCTGGGGCTATTGGCTCAGCTCCGCTTTTGGAAATGTTGGCTTTGCCGTGCTGCTGATGCAAACCATGGGTTGGTTTTATCCAAGCCTGCTCAGTGGAAAATCCTGGGAGGCGGTCATCGGCGGTTCTATTCTGATCTGGGCAATGTATTTCCTGGTGCTGGCCGGCGTGAAAAGCGCCGCTTTTCTCAATGCGGTGGCCACTGCGGCGAAGATTATCCCAATCATTGGTTTGATGGTGATTGTCGCGGTCTTTTTTAGTTTCGGCAAATTCTCTACCGATATCTGGGCCACGCATGCAGGCATTGGCAACTTGCTGACCCAGGTGAGAAGCACGATGATGGTGACGCTCTGGGTGTTCATCGGCATTGAGGGAGCCGTGGTCGTCTCGGGGCGCGCGCGGCAGCCCTCGGATGTTGGCCGCGCTACATTGCTCGGCCTATTTGTCTGTCTGGTGCTTTATGCTTTGGTCTCCGTGCTGCCGTTCGGAGTGATGACCCAGGCGCAGCTCGCCAAGCTGAATGGCCCGTCTGCTGCATATGTGCTACAGCAAGTGGTGGGCCATTGGGGCGCAGTACTCATAATTTGGTCGGTTATAATTTCCGTGCTGAGTTGTTGGCTGGCCTGGACAATACTGGTGGCGGAACTCCCTTTCGAGGGTGCAAAAGACGGTGTGTTTCCAAAGTTCCTGTCGCACGAAAATAGCCGACATACGCCAGCACCTTCATTGTTGCTCTCAACGCTGGTGATGCAAGCAACAATGTTTGTCGTCATGTACGCAAATAATGCCTGGCTTTGGATGGTGGCGATCACCGGCGTCATGATCCTTCCACCCTATTTTGCAAGCACGGCTTATCTGTTCCTCTATGCTCGTAAGCCCGCTTTCATCGAGGCGCACGGTACGGAGAGCAAAGCCGGTGCGCTCATCAGCGGTCTGCTGGGGTCCGTTTATGCAATCTGGCTGATCTACGCGGCGGGACTGCAATTCGTACTGCTGTCGACCATTGCCTACGCCATCGGAATCCCTGTGTTCTGGTGGGCCCAGAAGGAAAAGACACCTGGAGCCCCGGCGTTCAATCGTCGGGAAGCAGTTGGGGCGGGGCTGTTGCTGACCGTGGCGGTGATCTCGACGGTGCTAATCGCCAATGGCACAGTGACCATCGGCTAAAAAACACACCACGAAAGAAAGGGGCGCCGGGTAATTCCGGCGCCCCTTTTTGTTTCGACGCAATCAGAAGCGAAGCGCGTAATAGTCTCCGGCTTCCAGGTCAATCCCGTGCGTGTCATGACCGAAACCTGGGAATTGCCTGTCGAATGAACGAAGGGCTGTGAGATAGCGCAACACCGGCCCATCAGATTCGCCCAATGATTCACCGGGCATCACCAACGGAATGCCGGGTGGGTACGGCACCAGCGCGGTAGCGGCAATCCC
>JAGWIL010000229.1 GCA_028866335.1 Rhodospirillales bacterium | reverse complement strand
GCGGGTTGCGCATTTTATGCCACGCTGGCGCTGTTTCCGGCCATCACCATGCTCATTTCGCTTTATGGGCTGGTGTTCAACCCAGACACGGTGCAGCCGCAGCTCCACTACCTCCAGAGCTTTATGCCGCCGGATGTCTACAGCCTCATTTCCCAGCGGATACAGGGTATTGTGAGCGCGCCCGCGAAAGGGCTTGGGGTATCGTTTGCGGTATCCCTGCTCATTTCGCTCTGGTCGTCTTCAACCGGCACGCGCTCGGTCATCAATGCGCTCACTTTGGCGTACCAGGAGGAAGAAACCCGCGGCACGATCCGGTTTTACGCCGTGGCGCTGGGCATGACCTTTCTCGCCGTGCTGGGTACGGTGCTGGCCATCGGGTTTCTGGTGTTCGTGCCTATTGCGCTGGCCTATATCGGACTTCCGGCCAGCATGAAGTTTCTGGTGGCAGCACTCAGCTTTGCTTCCATGGTGGTGTTTGTCGTCATCGCGCTGGGTTTGCTTTATCGCTTTGGCCCCGCGGGCAAAGGGCGTATTTTCTATGCGCCGGGGGCGGCCATCGCCACCACGGTCTGGCTGGCGGCCTCCTGGGGGTTTGGGCTTTATGTGGGGCATTTCGCGGCTTACAGCGCCACCTATGGCCCGCTGGCCACGATGATCGGCCTGATGATGTGGTTTTATATCTCCGCCTATGTGGTGCTGTTTGGCGCGGAGCTTAACGCCGCCATCGACCGGGAGTGGCGCAAACGATAAACCGCTAAGCTGGCAAGTGCTGCCGGTTGATGCTACCCGCGCATCGTGAGCAGCTTCTTGAAATCCCCCGCCTTCCAGGCGTTTTTGGCTCGGCTTCTGGCGGAGTATTTGCGGTGGGTTCTGCGCTTGCAGTTCGGACTCAGGGTCGTGGGGTGGGAAAATCTGGCTATTCTCGCGCAAGACAAGCCGGTGATTACCGCGTTCTGGCATGAAACCCTGCCCGCCATGCCGGTATTTTGGCATGAGGCGCACAAGGCTGGCATGAAGCGCCCCGCCGTGGTGTTGGCCAGCCGCCACCGGGATGGTCAGCTTATCGGCAATATCGCGCGGGCCTTTGGCGTGGGGCTGGTCTCCGGTTCAAGCTCTAAGGGCGGCGCTGCCGGGCTGCACGAGTTGGTGCGGCTGATGAACAGCGGCACCAATGTGGGGTTAACGCCAGATGGCCCGCGCGGCCCGGCACGCCGCGCGGCGGCGGGTGTGGCGGCTTTGGCGGGGCTTACCGGGGCGGCGGTGTTGCCCTGCGCGGCGGCCACCACCCGGTTTATCACCTTAAAGAAAAGCTGGGACAATATGCGGATCCCGCTGCCTTTCGGGCGGGTGATATTGGTATGCGGCGAACCCTTGCTTGTGCCGCGTGAGGACTGGCGTGGCGCATTGCCGATGATTGAGGTGGCGCTGGACGATGCCCGCGCGCGGGCGGTGCCATGATTTTGAAAGTTTATGCCAGGGCCACGGGCCTTGCCGCGCCCGCCTTGCGGCTTATGCTCCGGCGCCGTGCCGCCAGAGGCAAGGAGATGACGCAACGGCTGGCAGAGCGTGAGGGCATTGCCACCCTGCCGCGCCCATCCGGGTGCCTCATTTGGGTGCACGCGGCCAGCGTGGGGGAAACAATCTCGGCCCTGCCGCTGATTAATTTGCTGGCGGCATCGGGGCCGGTGCTGCTCACCACCGGCACGGTAACCTCCGCGAAGCTGGCGGCGGAACGCCTGCCGGAAAACGCTGTTCATCAATTTGTGCCGCTGGATGTTCCGGGCTGGGTGGCGCGGTTTCTGGACCATTGGCGGCCGGATGCTGCGGTGTTTCTGGAAAGCGAAATCTGGCCGAACCTGCTCAGCGCCTCTGATGCGCGGGGTATCAGCCGGTATCTTATCAATGGCAGGCTCTCCGCCGCTTCTACCCGCAACTGGCTCCGCGTGCCGGGGGTGGCGAAATCCCTGTTGGGCGGGTTCGCCGCCATCCATGCGCAATCCGCCGCCGATGCCGCGCATTTCCGCGCCCTGGGTGCTGCGCTGGTGCTGGAATGGGGCAATCTTAAATTCCACGCATCCCCTCTACCCTGCGTTGAAGCAGACCTTGCCGCTTTGCGGGCGGGCATCCCCGGCCCTGTCTGGCTGGCGGCCAGCACCCATCCCGGCGAGGAAGCCTTGGTATTTGCGGCGCACCAGGCTTTGCTGCCAGAATTTCCGGGCCTGGTGACCTTGCTGGTGCCGCGCCACCCAGAGCGCGGGGCGGAGGTGGCAGCGCTTTGCGGTAATGCCCCCCGCCGCGCTTTGCGCCAGCCCCTGCAACCAGGCCAGGTTTATGTGGCGGACACGCTGGGCGAGTTGGGGCTGTTCTTCCGCGCGGCTCCCTTCGCTTTTATCGGCAATTCGCTGGTGGGGTTTGGCGGCCACAACATCGTGGAGCCCGCCTTGCTCGCCCGGCCGGTTATCTGCGGCCCGCATTTGGAAAATTTCGAGGAAGCCGCCGCCCGGCTGCGTGCCGCCAATGCCATGCAGGAAATTGTGGATGCGCCAGGCCTTATCGCGGCGGTGCGGTGCTGGCTGGCTAACCCGCAAGCCGCCGAGGAAGCTGGCAGCCGCGCGGCTGCCATTTTTGCCGATATGGAGCAATTGCCTGAACGGCTTTCAAGGCTCATCCTAGATGGCGTATCATGATCGCCCCTGAATTCTGGACCCATCGCGGACCCGCCGCACAATTATTACGGCCCTTCGGGCTAATCACCCGAATTGCAACCGCGCGCCGGGTGCGCCGCCCTGGCATCTCCATCGGGGTTAAAACCATCTGCGTCGGCAATGCGGGGGTTGGCGGTTCAGGCAAAACAATTGTGGCGTTGGACATTCTGGCGCGGCTCCCCGGCCGCCCGTTTTCGCTCACGCGCGGTTATGGTGGCGCGTTGCGCGGCCCGCTGCTGGTGGAGCGCGGTATTCATACGGCGATTGAGGTGGGCGACGAGGCGTTGCTGCTGGCGGAGATCGCGCCGACCGTAAAGGCCGAGGACCGCGCGGCGGGTGCAAGGCTGGCACTGGCGGAGGGGGCCAGCGCCATCGTCATGGATGATGGCTTGCAGAACCCGGCCTTACGCAAGGATTTGTCGCTGCTGGTGATTGATGGTGGCTACGGTTTTGGCAATGGGCTGCTGCTGCCTGCGGGGCCATTGCGCGAGCCTGTGCAGAGCGCCGCATTGCGCTGCCACGCGGCGGTGCTGGTTGGCCAGGACGAGACGGGCGCATTGGCACAGCTGCCGCCTTCCTTGCTGGTTCTGCGTGCCAATATGGTGCCGGATTGCGTGGAGCCGCTGGGCCGCCGCCCGGTAATTGCCTTCGCCGGCATTGGCCGCCCGGAGAAATTTTTCCGCTCCGTGCTTTCGCTGGGGGCGGAGCTGGTGAGCAGCCATGCCTATCCTGACCATCACGTCTATGCCGCGAAAGAAGCCTCCGCCCTGCTGGCTGAAGCGGCCAATAAAGG
>JAGWIL010000228.1 GCA_028866335.1 Rhodospirillales bacterium | reverse complement strand
CCGGTGTTAACCGGATCAGGTTCAAAGGGTTTATCGCGGCGGGAAATTCCCCTGGCGACGTCTCAGCTCCGTCTCGGAGCTCCCCTCGGTATGTGCATCAGAACGCGTTCGAGGGGTTTTTGTCAATGGTGAGCTTCGGGCACAAAAAACGCCGCGCTAACATTAGCACGGCGTTTTTTAACTTATGCGTTTAAACGCTTTTGAGTATCAGGATGTTGTGAGCGACGGGTCGAGGCAAAGCACTTCCTCGAACTCGTTGATCGCGTTGATCTCGGTGCCCATTGCGATATTCGTCACGCGCTCCAGGATAAATTCAAGCACGACCGGCACCTGATGTTCTTCCATCAACTGCTGAGCGCGCGCGAACGCGTCCTTGAACTCGTTAGGTGTTTTAACGCGGATGCCCTTGCAACCCAGGCCTTCAGCAACGGCGATATGGTCAACGCCATAGCCCGGCACAGAATCGCTGCCTTCCTTGGCGTTGATGTTTTCAAAGGCGAGGCTGACCTCGAAATCCATTTGGAAACCGCGCTGTGCCTGACGGATCAGGCCGAGATAGGAGTTGTTCACCACCACATGCAGGTAAGGCAGCTTGTGCTGCGCACCGACTGCCAGTTCCTCGATCATGAACTGGAAATCGTAATCGCCGGAAAGGGCGACGATCTTGCGGTTGGGGTCAGCAGCGCGCACGCCCAGCGCCGCAGGCAGGGTCCAGCCCAGCGGGCCAGCCTGGCCGCAATTGATCCAGTTGCGGGGCTTCTGGACCCTAAGGAATTGCGCGCCAGCGATCTGCGACAGGCCGATGGTGGTGACGTAGCAGGTGTCGGCATCCAGGCATTCGTTCATTTCCTGGTAGACGCGCTGCGGCTTCAGCGGCACGTCGTCGAAATGGCTCTTGCGGAGCATGTTGTTCTTGCGGTGCAAGCAATCCGCGGCCCAGGCCGAACGGTCTTGCAGCTTGCCTTCGGCCTTGAGCTCCTTGGCGGCCTGGATGAACAGTTCCAGCGCAATCTTGGCATCGGAGACGATGCCGAGATCGGGGCCGAACACGCGGCCGATCTGTGTTGGTTCGATATCGACGTGGATGAACTTGCGGTCCTTTGTATAGACCTCAACCGAGCCGGTATGGCGGTTGGCCCAACGGTTGCCGATGCCGAAAACGAAATCGGATTTCAGCAGGGTGGCGTTGCCGTAACGGTGGCTGGTTTGCAGACCGGCCATGCCAGCCATTAGCGGGTGGTCATCAGGGATGATGCCCCAGCCCATGAGGGTCGGGATCACCGGCACGCCCGTCAGCTCGGCCAGCTCAACCATCAATTCGCTCGCATCGGCATTGATGATGCCGCCACCGGCGACGAAGAGCGGACGCTCAGCGGCGTTGAGCATTTCAAGCGCCTTGCGGGCCTGCTTAAGCGTGGCCGCGGGCTTATAAACCGGCAGGGGTTCGTAAGTGTCGATGTCGAATTCGATTTCGGCCATCTGCACGTCAATCGGCAGGTCGAGCAGGACCGGGCCGGGACGGCCGGATTTCATCACGTGGAAAGCCTGCTGGAAGGCGCGCGGCACCAAAGCGGGCTCACGCACGGTGCAGGACCATTTGGTGACGGGCTTGGAGATTGCCTCGATGTCGACCGCCTGGAAGTCTTCCTTATACAGGCGTGAGCGCGGGGCCTGGCCGGTGATGCAGAGCATGGGGATGGAATCCGCCTGTGCCGCATAAAGGCCGGTGATCATGTCTGTCCCGGCGGGGCCGGATGTGCCGATGCAGACGCCGATATTCCCGGCCTTCGCGCGGGAGTAACCGTCAGCCATGTGCGACGCGCCTTCAACATGGCGGGCCAGAACGTGGCGAATTGTGCCGCGCTTGCGCATGGCGGCATAAAAGGGGTTGATTGCGGCGCCAGGCAGGCCAAAGGCGATGTCTATGCCCTCGCGCTCCAAAACCAGCACAGCGGCGTCCACTGCAGTCATCTTTGCCATTTAGTCCTCCGGCAGGTGAATCTATCGCTGAGCGAATATCCCAAATCGATAAGAGATTTCGAGACAGCTTCCATCATACGGGAAATTTTCATAACCCGTATTCGCGAGCTTCATAGTTTAGAAACTGCCTTGTGTAAATCGGCGGTATTCTGGTAATGCCGCTGCGGTTTTCCCGGATTGTGGAAAACAGGCGAAAGCGACCTGTAATCTCAAACGGTTGGCCTTTCATGACGTGAGATAAGGAGACAGCGATGCCGCGCCGGCCGACCACGAAGAAGACCGCCGCTGCCTCGCGAAGCGGGCAGGGCAGGGGTGGCTCAGATCAGGTGCAGTCGCTTGTTCGGGCATTGTCTTTGCTGAACCGCATAGCGGAATGCCCAGATGATGGTGCCAGTTTAACAGATCTTGCCCAGCAGGTTGGCCTGCCTGCCTCCACCGCGCACCGGCTGCTTTTAACGCTGGAGCAGGAGCGTTATGTGCGATTCGGGGCCAGCAGGCGGCTCTGGACCATTGGGGTTCAGGCGTTTGTAACGGGTTGCGCCTTTATTAAGACACGCAATCTTGCCGCCCTGGCGCGGACGCATTTGCGCCAGCTTATGGAAAATAGCGGCGAGACGGTTAACCTCGCGGTGGAAGATAAGGGCGAGGCGGTTTATCTGGCCCAGGTTGAGTGCAGGCAGATGATGCGCGTGCTGGCCCGCCCCGGCACCCGCGTGCCCATGCACTGCTCGGCGGTGGGGAAGGCGATTTTTTCAGAGACCTCCGACAAGGCGATTGGCCAAATTCTACGCCAGCACGGTATGCCCAGATTAACCGCTAAAACCATCGTAACCCCGGCCGCCCTGCGGACTGAACTGCTTAAGGTAAAGGGCCAGGGCTATGCGGTGGATGACGAGGAGCACGCCGTTGGCTTGCGTTGCATTGCGGCACCGGTTTTCGATGAGACCGGCGATGTGGTGGGCGCGGTTTCGGTTTCTGGCCCCATGGCCCGGATCGATGAAGACCGGATCATTGAATTGGGCCGCATGGTTGTTGATGCGTCTGTCGCTATTTCAGCGGAGATGGGCGCGGGACGCGCGCCCAGATAGACCAACCGGGGTTACGCCGCGCGCCCCGCATATTGTAAGGTAAGCTGCCGTGCCGCTTCCATCACCGCATTGCCAAAAATGGCGATGCGGTCTTCCGTCATCCGGAAATTAGGGGCTGATACTGAAATTGTGCCCGCTGGCTCGCCAAATTCATTGAGAATAGCCGTGCCGACGCAGCGCATACCCAGCGAGTGTTCCTCATTATCCAGCGCATAGCCGCGCTGTAAGGTCTGTTCGACATCAGCCAGAAGAGCGGCCTGGTTGCGGTGGGTTGAGTCGGTGAAACGGGTATAATTATGGCCCTCCAGCAGTTTTTTGCGCCGTTCAGGTGCCAGCACGGCGAGCACCGCCTTGCCCGCCGCGGAGGCGTGCAAGGGCAATTCCGAGCCAGGCCGGAAAAAGGCACGGACGGAGGCATGGCTTTCCGCCTGCCC
>JAGWIL010000227.1 GCA_028866335.1 Rhodospirillales bacterium | reverse complement strand
GGTGACCAAGGGCTGCCTGTTTCTCACCCGGCCAAGCTTCGCCACCTACATGGCGGCCCCGCAGGACATTGCAACCGGTTCGGCCGCCTTGTTCGAGGCCGTGCTCTCCGGCGCAGTCACCATCAATGTGAATCAGAGCTTCCCGCTTGCGCAGGCCGCCGCCGCCCATGCCGCGCTGGAAGCCCGGCAGACCACGGGCAGCACCGTGCTGCTGCCATAACCACAACTCGCTCCCGCGCGCATTACGCGCCGTTGCTTTACGGCGCGGCGGCGGGCGCGCTGGCGGCTGCCTGCGTGATGTGCATCCTGTTCGTGGACAAGCCCGTGGCCGCCTTCTGGCAACAACATCAAGGGTTGCGCCCAATGTTTCAGGCCGCCGCCGCGCCATCCCTGCTGGCTTTGCCCGCCGCGGGGCTGATTTTGCTGATCACGCTCTTCCGCCATCTGCGCGGGCAGGTACTGCCAAACCGGCTCTGGCTTACCGTGGCAATGGCGACAATTGCCTCAACCGCCGCAAAAGATGAGCTGAAATGGATTTTTGGCCGCGCCTGGCCGGGCACCTGGTTAAAATATGGCGTTTACGGCTTTCATCCTTTTATCGAGAGCATAATGTACGGCGCGTTTCCCTCCGGCCACACCAGCTATGCGGCAGCACCTCTGGGGGTTCTATGGATTATGCGCCCACGCTGGCGGCCTGTGGCGGGAGCCATTGTGCTGCTGGTGATGGGCGGGCTGGTCTGCGCTGATTATCATTTCGTCTCGGATGTGCTGGGTGGCTTGCTTACCGGCGGGTTTTGTGCCTGGGGAGCTGTTCTATTGATGGAACCAGGCCGTGGCTGAACCCAGGCTGAACAGCCGTTATTTTATCCCGCTATTTATCACCCAGGCGCTGGGCGCGCTGAATGACAATCTGTTCAAAAACGCACTGGTGGTGCTGGCACTTTATAGGCTTTCCGCTGGGCAGGCTGGCGCACTCTCGGCCCTTTCAGGCGGGTTGTTCCTGCTGCCCTATATCCTGGTTTCCGCCCCCGCCGGGCAACTGGCGGATGCCCATGACAAAGCCCGGCTGATGCTTTGGACCAAATATTGGGAGCTGGGATTGATGCTGCTGGCCCTGGCAGGGTTTCTGATTGGGGATTTCCGCTTTCTGCTGGCGGTGCTGCTGGGGCTGGGGCTGCAGGCAGCATTTTTCTCGCCGCTGAAATACGGAATGCTGCCGGAGCTTTTCACCGGCGACAGGCTGGTGAAGGCCAATGGCGGCATAGAGGCCGGAACCTTCGCGGGCATTGTGCTTGGCACTGTGGCGGGCGGGCTTTTGGTGTTGCTGCCCCATGGCAGGCTGCTGGCACCGCTGGCGGCCATTGCACTGGCGCTGGCGGGCATTGCCAGCGCCCGGAAAATTCCCCCCGCTCAGCCCGCTGCCCCAGCCCTTAAACCGGATTGGAACCTCTGGCGGGCCAACACAAAGCTGCTGCGCGCTGCCGCCGCCAACCGGCGGGTTTGGTTCGCCTGCTGGGGCATTTCCTGGTTCTGGGCGCTGGGGGCAACGGTTCTGGCCGCCTTTCCGGTGCTGGCCAAAGTGTTGCTGCACGCCGATGGCCATGTCGTCACCCTGCTGCTGGGCGTGTTCGCGGTAGGGGTTGGGGTGGGCTCCCTGGCGGCGGCGCGGTTTGTGCACACAGGAAAGCTGCTGCATTTCGTAATTCCGGCGGGGCTGGGCATGAGCCTGTTCATTGGCGATTTTGCTTTCACCACCGCACATCTTGTGGCCCCTAACGTGCCGGGCCTGCTGGCGCATTTTGCAGGCTGGCGGGTGCTGATCGACCTCGCCCTCACCGCCATTTGCGGCGGGCTGTTCTCTGTGCCGTTTTATGTGCTGCTGCAAACCAGCGCGCCGCCAGCGGAGCGCGCCCGCATGGTGGGTGCTAATAATATATTAAATTCCGCCGCAACCCTGGCAGCGGGTGGTTTTGAGGCGGTGGCTTACGCCAAGGGCGTCGGCCCCGGTGCCATTCTCATCACCGCGGCTTTAGTGAATTTACTGGTCATTTTCTGGGTTTGGCGGGCAGTGCCAGCGCATAGCCAGAAATAAAAAAGCCCCGCACAAGGCGAGGCTTTTTTATCTGAATCGAAATCTCAGTCCACGTTAATGGTGGAGACCTCTGGGCCCTTGGAACCCTGAACAACGCTCATCCGCACCGACTGGCCTTCCTGCAACGGTGAAATCCCCGCTGCTTCCAACGCCGTGGCGTGTACAAACACATCCTTGCCGCCGTTTTCCGGGCTGATAAAGCCGAAACCCTTGGTGGCGTTGTACCACTTCACGATCCCGGTCATGTCCACGGCCGGGCCGGAGGCCTGCTGGCGCGGGGCGCGGGGCGCACGCGGGCGGTCGAAACCACCACGGTCACCACCACGGTCACCAGCACCAAAGCCACCGCTACGTTGCGGCGGCGGCGCGTCGCCTTCGGTCACGGAAATCACCTGGTCCACCTGGCGGCCCTTGTGATTCTGGCCGATGCGGACCTGCAGGATGGAACCCGGCGTAACCGCCTGGAACCCAGCATTCTGCAGGGAGTTGGCGTGCAGGAACACGTCACCCGAACCGTCTGCCATTTCAATGAAGCCGAAACCTTTCTCGGCATTGTACCACTTGACCGTAGCCTTGGCTTCCGGTCCGCTGGGGGCTGCTGCGCCACCGAATCCCGAAAAAGCCGGCGGGAAAGCGGGGGCATTGCCGTAGAAATTGTCGTCATCAAAGCCGCGGCGGCGGCTCTGCCGCTGGCGGTCGTTCTTCGGGGGTCGCACTATAAAAACTGTCCTTCAAAAGACTTCAGGGCACCAGGCATAAGCCAAGCGCCGATAGCATAGGCCACGCCGTGGCCGCCTTCAATCCCGAAATACAGGGCTTATAACGGCAAAATGACTAAAATACCTGCCATTTTTCCATAATGAGGCACCTTGATCACGTTTTTTGGGAAGGTCCGCACATCTGCCCGGCATAAGTGCTGCTTGTTTCGCGGGCGGTGAGCCCCTATGAGCCCGCTTATGCCTTTTCCAGTCGCCAATCCGAGCCTCGCCCGGGCCCTTGCCCAGCGCGGCTATGCCGAACCCACCTCGGTGCAAAGCGCCGTTCTCGCCCCCGACACCGAAGGGCGGGACTTGCTGGTTTCCGCGCAGACGGGTTCGGGCAAAACCGTTGCCTTCGGGTTGGCGCTCGCCAACACCGTGCTGGGCGATGCCGAAACCATGCCCGCCACCCAGGCACCGCTGGTTCTGGTTATCGCCCCCACGCGGGAACTTGCGCTGCAGGTGCACGCGGAGCTCACCTGGCTGTATGAATTCACCGGGGCACGCATTCTCTCCTGCGTCGGCGGCATGGATGCACGGCGTGAGGCCAAATTGCTGCATAGCGGCTGCCATTTCGTCGTCGGCACGCCTGGGCGGCTAAAAGACCATATCGAGCGCGGCAATCTGCGCCTTGCCGAGTTGGAAGCCGTGGT
>JAGWIL010000226.1 GCA_028866335.1 Rhodospirillales bacterium | reverse complement strand
CGTTCAGGCACCGGAGAGATAGCCGCCGCAGCGGATGATCTTTCACGCCGGACAGAGCAGCAGGCGGCAAGCCTTGAGGAAACGGCAGCAGCGCTGGATGAGATTACGGCGACCGTACGCCGCACGGCAGAGGGCGCATCCCATGCGCACGAGGTTGTAACCTCAGCGCAGACGGATGCTGAACGCAGCGGGGTTGTGGTGCGCGATGCCGTGGCGGCGATGAGCGGGATTGAGACATCCTCTCAGCAGATCAGCAACATCATTGGGGTGATCGATGAAATCGCGTTCCAGACTAATTTGCTGGCATTGAATGCCGGTGTGGAAGCCGCGCGCGCCGGTGATGCCGGGCGGGGCTTCGCGGTTGTGGCCTCAGAGGTGCGGGCACTGGCGCAACGTTCTGCTGATGCGGCAAAAGAGATTAAATCGTTAATCTCAGCATCCACCAGGCAGGTTATTTCCGGGGTGGATCTTGTGGGCCAAACCGGAACGGCGCTGGCACGGATTGTTTCGCAAATTGGTGAAATCAGCGGTGTTGTGCGCCAGATTGCGGCTTCCGCCCAGGAACAGGCCACCGGCCTGCACGAAGTGAATGCTGCCGTTAACCAAATGGACCAGGTTACACAGCAAAATGCCGCAATGGTTGAACAATCAACCGCCGCCTGCCACAGCCTTGCCCAAGAAACCGAGAAACTTGCCACCCTTACCGCTCGCTTCCAAATTGGCGAGACGAACGACACGGGGAACAGGGCGGCGCGTGCGCCAATGCGCAAGCGCGAACCGGCAAAACGCTTTAACAGCACATTCAAGCCGGTGCTGGCAGCAGCAGGAGAGTTTTCCGACGCGCTGGATATGGAAGAGTTCTAAGCCAGCATATTGTTAAATTCGCCCGTTCACGCGGGCGGATTTAACACCCGAATTTCTGGCTTACGGCCTCGTAGATAGATCATACGGCTGGTGATACTAAAGCCACCTTTTTCAACGCGCGGACGCAAGGCCGCTTCCAATATCTGCCGTTCTGCGGGAGAAAACCGGGTTGCCAGAATTTCTGCTGAGGATGGTGCCTGCGGGTGAGGCGACATGGCGCAAAAAACCTCCCAGTCCCGTGGCGGAGCCTGGCGCTCGTCAATATGCAGCTCCATATGTAAATCTTGAAACCCGGCCTGGCGGGCAAAGCTGAGCAGATCCCGTTCGTTATAGCTGGTCATCGGGTTTGGCTGTTCGGTATCAGAAGGGTTTTCAAACTGCGCCGCTTTCCATCGGTAGAGCAATGCTGGCAAAGGGTTAGCCGTCTCGGTAAAAGCTTTCTGCAATATGCTTGTCGAATGCGCCTGCTCCCGGAAAAGCGGCTCGGCGATGCTAAATATTCCGCCAGGTATTAACACACGAAACGCCGCACGGAAGGAAGCTGGTTTATCCGCGACATATGCCAAAGCGGAACGGCTGGTCACCAGATCCTGCGAATTATCAGCGATGCTTTTCAGTGTTTCGGCGTTGGCAAGCACAAAGTTGCATTGGCTGGCAGCGCCACGGTTTGCGGCTTCCATTCGTGCCTGTGAAAGTAGCGCCGGTGAGATGTCCGTCATGGTTATGTCTATGCGAGGCCAACGGGACAAAGCCGCCCAGGCCATCAGGCCATCCCCGCTGCCGATATCGAGCATCGTGGCGGGCGGCGTTTGAACAGGGTTCAGAATTTTTTCCGCGAAGGCCGCGGTTTGAACCGCCACATGCGCCCGCATTGCGGCATTACCGCCATCGCGGCCATGATTAAGCCAACTCGACCAGCAATCATCGGCCGGAGCAGGCGGGTTTTCAAGAGATATGTCCATGCTAGCGCGATAGGCGGCTGTTGTTAAAAACATGCTAATTATCGCGGATCTATTTGAATCATTTGACCCATTAGCGCCGGGGTATCGGCGCAACACATAATAAGGTAAGTATATCAAGCTGTTGTTTGGCTATGCACGAGGGCATTATGGATCACTATCTACAAGGACATCTTGATTTTACCCATCGCCGCCCCACCCTGCCCCCCCTGCCCCCAGGGCGGCATGATTTGGGCCTGTTTACTGAGCGCGACCCCGTTTTAGTGGTGCCGGACAACATCGACCCCGCGCGGCCAACCCCGCTTGTGGTGCTATTCCATGGTGGCGGTGGCAGCGCGCAGAAGATTTTGCCGATGCTAGAAACGCACGCGAAGCAGCACGGGTTCCTGCTGCTGGTGCCGCAATCGTTGTTCCCGACCTGGGATATCGTGATTGGTGGCAACGGACCGGACCGCGAACGGCTGGATACAACGCTGGCGGCAGTTGCAGACCGTTTCACGCTTGACCCCACCCATTTCGCTTTCGCCGGGCATTCCGATGGCGGAAGTTATGCGATGTCGCTTGGCATAACCAACGGGCAGTTTGTCAGTCACGTTATCGTCTCCTCGGCCGGGTTCATGACCGTGCAGCGCCAGGAAGGTTCGCCGCGCATATTCATGTCCCACGGAACAAAGGACGAGCAGATTCCAATCGACAGATCAGGCCGCAAGCATTCAGCGATGCTAAAGGACGCAGGTTACGACGTGACGTATGTTGAATATGACGGCCCGCACGCCTACCAGCCAGAGGTGGTGGAGAAGGCCGTAACGTTCTTCCTTTCCGCACCCGCCTGAGTACGAAGCCAGCCGCCTAATCGCGCGTTTTATTGCGCGCGATGATGCTGTCCAGATCCACGCTCTCCGGCAAACTGCCCAGCGCATACCCGCCCTGGCGTTGCAGGCGCGTGATGCAAAAGGCGTTGGCAATTTCCGCGGGCGCGTAGCGCAGCAGCAGGCTGGCGGCCAGCGCCAAGGCAAGCTCCCCGGTCAGGCGCCGGGCGTTGCGCTCATCGGCAGTGGGCAAGGCTGTTTCTAGCCAGGCATCCAGCGCCGGATGCGCGCCCTTTGCGGTTGCAATCTCCGCACGCAGCAGCACGGCACTCTCCGGCGTGCGGGCCAATGCCCGCATCACATCCAGGCAGATGACATTGCCAGAGCCTTCCCACAACCCATTCAGCGGTGCATCGCGGTAGAGGCGGGCAATGTCGTGTTCCTCAATGAAGCCATTGCCCCCATGGCATTCCAGCGCCTCGGCGATAACCACTGGCGCGCGCTTGCACACCCAATATTTGGCCAAAGGTGCCAGGATCCGGCTTAAAACCCGCTCGCCTTCGTCTCGGTTGCTAGCATCCAACGCGGCGGCGGCC
The DNA here is from genome assembly GCA_028866335.1 of Rhodospirillales bacterium. The sequence goes on along the minus strand of JAGWIL010000226.1, from coordinate 284 downwards.
CGCATTGCCAACCATGTGGCGGCCTCGCTTTCCAGCGCAAGCTCCGCCAGCACATTGGCCATGGCAGGTTGTTCAACGAGCGGCCACCCAAACGCCGAGCGATGACAGGCATGGTGCAACGCCAGGCGCACGGCCTGGCGCATTTGCCCGGCACTGCCCAGCGCGCATTCCAGCCGCGTGAGATGGGCCATCTCCAGGATGGTGGCAATGCCGCGACCTTCCTCTCCAATAATCCGCGCTTCAAGCCCACGGAATTCAACCTCTGAGGAGGCGTTGGAGCGATT
>JAGWIL010000016.1 GCA_028866335.1 Rhodospirillales bacterium | reverse complement strand
GGGCTGGGGCCTGTACGATGCCGCGACGGCAGGCAACCTACTCGACTTCGGCACCGACAACGTGATCAGTTCGGTGATCGCCTCAGGCGTCACGCCGAGCTATGCGGTCGGCGCGCTGACCCTGAACGTGGCCTGATCAGATGGCCGCCTCACTCGCAGATCGAGTCAAGGACTCGACGAATACCGCGATCAATGGTGCATTGGTGGCGGTCACGCTCAGCGGAACCACTGCGCCGCCGTTTCAGACCTTTGCCGCTGGGTACGGGACTGGCACGGTCGCGCAGATTCCGGTCGTGTACGTCGGCGCGAACAACGCATGGATGTGTGCCTGGTCCACACTGACCGCATCAACGACGCTGACGCCGAACACCGTCACCAGCAGTTCAGCGGGCGGAACCACGGTCCCGACACTGACAGCCCCGATTACCGTCACAGCAAGCCTGACGGCAAGCGCGGTACCGGCCGTGTCGTTCACCCAGATCACCGCCGCCCAGCTCGCCGCCTTCAAGGCCGCGCCTGCGACCGCAACCGCTGGCACGATCTATCAGGCTGATGCCGCGTCAAACCCGCCGTACTCACTGTGGGTCTACGACGGCGCGACTTTCAAAGAAGTCCCCGCGCTCGCCACTGACAGTACCGGAAACATCATCGCCAACATTGTCCCCCGTGTGGATACCTACGCGAATTTGACCGGCGTGGACATCCTGGGCGCAGGCGAACTTGCGTCTGCCTCTGATGCACCTGCTGTTGTCATGGGCACTGGCGGTGTCGCTGGTGGCGCAGTAATCACCTCGCTGCCCGGCGTAACTGCGACGATCAACACCGGCGCCGCTGCCACTTACACGCTGTCAGCCAATCAACTTGCGGAAGTAGTTAGCCTGACAGGAACTGTAAGTTGCTCCGTGACTCTCCCCTCGCTTCCAGCGACAATGATCGGGGCAACTACCACCATTCGCGGAAACGTTCACTCTCTTGCGGTAAACGCTAATCTGGCGGCAAATGTTCCGACTGGGAATAGCTCCGCGATGACTCCTACAAACGGACCGGTATCGGGTGTCTACACACCAGGGTTGATGCTCCAGTGGAGCGGAACGCAATGGACTCTTGCTGCAAGCATTGGGTCACTTACTGCGCCTGGGATATACAACGCAATCGCATTGCAAGGAAAAGCGTCTGGATTTGGCTCTGCAAGCATCGGCGTTGGACCGACAATTGGGTATAGAGTCTATACCGGGATGCCGCAGGTTGTGCAGTCAAACGCTGTGGGAGATGGATCGCTGGCGCTTCAGGGGGGCGTAGCTTATTCACTTGGATCGCTGGCAATTGGCGGGGCGGCCTTGGCGCTTGGCGATTTTAGTATGGCTATCGGAGTTGGGTATATTTCCGCTCCTCCTTACATACTTGGGCAAACGGCGTCGCCTTCGTATGCTTACGATGGATCGTTCTCTATCGCAGGCGCGTATGCACTTGGGCATCAGTCGTTCGGGATGTCACCTTATGCTATTTGCGGAGGTGGTGCTGGCGGCACCACCCCCACGGCAGTTGCCAGCACGGGAGTAGTGACGGGGGACGCGACGCCGACCGCAGCGCTCAGCCACCTCACAGTCCCTATCGGCGCGGCAGCAACTGCGGCTGCGTGGCAGGTTGGTGATTTTGCGATAGTGTCGTTGGGATCTTCGGGCGGCGCTGCAGTATCTGGTGCCGTTAGTGCTGTGGCAGTAGGGGCGTCGGTGACTATCCAACTGAACACGCAAGGAGGATTTTCGACGTCCCCGGTGCCGCTACATGCTGCTATTCTGGCTGCGGCCGTTGGTCAAGTAACGATTGCAAATACGACGCCAGGGTCATTCTCCATGATGCTTGGCAATGGACAAGTATTTAGGCGCGGAGCGACATCTTTTAACGCGATGTCGTCAAATCAGAGTGCCAACAAAGCGTCCACGCTTGACCATTTTGGCTTTAATGTTACCGCAACAACTGCCACGGAAGTTACGGTAGATGGTGTGGTTCCGAGCGCAACGCAAACAAACATCGGCGGATCGAACAGATTCATCACCGAAACCGGAAAGGTGTATTCCACGATTGCGCAAATTGTCTGCAAGCAAGGAACGAGTCGGTTCTATGCGCTGCGGAATGTGCGGTTTTGCAATAACGCCGGGGTCGTAACAATTGATGCAACGCAGGTAGTCGGAGTAGATACAAGCGTTGGCTTTGCGACAGCTCCGACTGTGGCTTTTGCTGGATCGGGTACGGCAATGCAGTGCCTCATAACCGCCCCGACCGCCACGGCAGGAGCGCCAGTTGTTACTTCTGTTCAGTTCCTCAATACTGAAGCGCTGGCATAATGCAACTCAAATTCTCTCCTGGCGGACAGAAGGTTATTGGGAGGTCGCCAATAAACAGCGCCAGCCTTTCGGTGACTTCAACATCGTATGTCACGGTCGGCGCCGCATCGACGCTGCCGCACCTGGACATCGTGTATGCCCAGTCTACTGGGGCGGGAAACTACACCATTCCGCGCTTCGCTTTTTCGCCTGTGCACAACGGAGAAAAAGCTACCTACACGAGCAACAACACCGCCGTTGCCACGGTAGATCCGGTGACGGGCGCTGTTACTCCCGTGGCGCCTGGATTGCTCGATATCTCTGTGACATCGGGGTCCGGTGCGTGGCGTGTGCAGCAAACCTTGGTAGCTACAGCTACAGCAGTAACGACAGGTCTTTCAAGTGTCGCACCTACCAGCTTGCTGGCAAGCCTGATCGCGGCATCGAACGCTGTGACGACAGGCGTGCTGCCAGGAACTACCGCGCAGGCATGGCAGACAGGAAGCGGCGCCGCGAACACAGCCAACTTCCTGCGCCGCACCGTTGGCGCCTGGACGATCCCCGGCGGGACGACGGCGGTCTTCGACTACTTCCTCGCGCAGTCCTACCCGTCGAGCAGTGGCTCGTTCAGCTTCAACTCGCCCGGCACGCCAGTAACTGCAAGGCACACGATCACAATCGGGCATGATGGCAATGTGCTGGTCGGCGGGAATGGCGGAGCGGGAGAATACTACGCGCCAGTGACGGGCAACACGACTGTCTGGACTGCCGCGCCGTCCGCTGGTGGCGTTTCCTCTACTGTCGCGGCTGATACTTTTGTTCCAGGCGGATCGCGGCAATTTAGCGGAACGCCAGTGATGTACCGGAAACCTGGAGAGCACCGCTGGCGGAAAGACCCTGTATCTGGAAGCCTATATGCCTACGGCGTGCAAGGGCCGGCATACATGATGGCGTATGCGGCAGGCTCGGGAACTGACGGGTGCGTTACCTACTGTCCGTTTGCTGCTTACTCGAATATGGCAGCGGTGCTGCCGGCGAATGTCGCTCGTTACCTGCCGACCGCGAGCCAGATTTCACCTGTTCCCGTTTGGGTCGCGCGCAACAACCCGCAGTCGAACTGGGGAAACTTCACGGGGGCAATCTCTGGCTCCACGCTGACAGTGTCTGCGGTATCTGCTGGCGTGGTTTCGTGCGGCTCAATCTTGCTATCTGGTACGCACCCGAATGACCCAACGTCTTACGTCCTGGGCGGGAGCGTCCCGGTCGGCGGCGCAATCATCAAGGGCGGTATTACTGGGAATACCCTGACTGTTGGTAGCGTTGTATCTGGCGCAGTCGTAGTCGGACAGTCTGTTTTCTACAACGGCGATGGATCAGCAAGTTTACTGTGGCGTGATACCACCTATGCGCCACTGACAGTTACTGCGGTGAGTGGAAATACCGTCACCTTGAGTGGTAATTCCGGGAGCTACGGGCAGCCGTTTGTGATCCCGGCAGGATCGAACATCGCGCTCGGATTCATGGTCGAAGCGCAGTTGACCGCCACCACATTCCAGGTATCAGGAACTGGCACGATTGCATCGCAGGCCATGACTGGCACGCCGTACACGCATCTGCCTGCCGCGCAAGTGGAACCTGTTGACATCATCGGTATTGCGGGCGACGGCAGCATTTCCTACGACTACCCGAACCGCTACTACACACACCCGACGCTGTATGCTGGACGGCCAGCGCTATCGACGCAGCAAGTGTGGCACGGCGGCGACAGCGGAAGTCTCGCGTTTATGAACGTCAACGGCACGTTCGTGCTGCTCTCGCACATCTCGTGGGCCGGGCAGGCTTTCGAACCATCTCCTGGCGGCGGTGGTATTTCTACAGTTACGGCTGCCATGAACCAGATGGCTACCGACTGGAACGCGGACCGCGTGACGGCAGGCTTCGCAGCTTATAACTCGATCCCTGCGGACGCGTCCGCCGGCACCTACGCGCTCACCGCCGTCAACCTAGCCGCATTTCCGACGTACTAAACCATGCTCGGACTAAGCACACTTGGCGAGGTAGCGCTGGCATCTGCGGTGACATCTGCCGCGCTCGCCCTGACCGGCTCCGGCTCTGGCATTGGCTCCGGCTCTGGCGCCCTCACGCTGGCCGTCGCACTCGCGGGCTCTGGTGCTGGTGCTGGCTCCGCCGCTGGCACGCTCACGCAGGCGGTGGCGCTGTCTGGCAGCGGCTCTGGTGTCGGATCGGGATCGGGCACGCTGCGGTCTGCGCTGGCATTGATGGGGGTTGGGAGCGGGGCGGGGTATGGGTCGGGGATTCTCGGCACGCTGATCCAGGGAAATGCGAACGTGGTGCATGTGCCGAGCCGGATCGGATATGTGGGCAACCCGCCCCCGTACATCCTGAAGCGCTCGGCCGACACGATTCTGGTCGACGTGGATTGCTCGGCCATGCTCGGAATCGGCGAAATGATCTCGAGCGCGACCGTCACGGGCGGCGCACTGACTTTCGGGCCGCCCGCAATCAGCGTCTCGGCACAGACCTACCTGCGCAACCCGACGGCACCCGCGGGGACGGTCGTGCAGTTCACCATCACTGGCGGAACGATTCCGCTCGGGGCGCAGTACCTCGACATCGAGGCGCACCCGATCATCACGACCAACTTTGGCGAGACCCTGGATGCCGCACTGATCGTGCGCGTTCAGGATCTCGCCCCCATCAGCTGAGGCAGACATGGCAACCAAGATCGCGGGCAGCATCACCACGGCCAACACGAGCCAAGTCCTGTTCGCCAAAAGCCCGTATTCCAACAGCCTGCACGGCTACCAGGTGCAGAACACCAGCTCCGGCATCCTCTACGTCGAAGACGGCGGGACCGCGGCGACGACCACCAGCATGCAGATCCCTGCCGGCCAAACCTACACCAGCCCGGAGGGTTGCCACCCGACTCTCGGGGTGACGATCCTTGGCGCGACCGCCGGCCAGACGTTCGTCGCCAAAATCTATTGATGCGCCCCGGCGCGATTGCGCCGGAGTACGTTTCCACCGTGCGTCGAATGGCGCAACTGGATCTGTACGATTTCACCCGGTGGATGTTCCTGCAACGCCGCGGATACCGGTGGCGGCACAGCGAGCACCATCGGCAAATTGCGTCTGCACTTCAGGCGGTCTTTGACGGGCAGATCACCCGGCTGATCATCAACATTCCGCCGCGGTACAGCAAGACGGAATTTGCGGTCAACTTCATCGCCTGGGCGCTCGGCCGGGTTCCGGACTCGGAATTCATTTACACGAGCTATTCCGCCCGGCTGGCGACGAACAGCAGCTGGCAGGCTCGGGAATTGGTGCAGCACGAGGCCTACGCCGACATCTTCCCGGCCGTGCAGCTGCGGCAGGACAGTCAGGCCAAGGACGAATGGCGCACCACTGAGGGCGGGATTGTCTACGCCGCTGGCGCTGGCGGCACGATCACCGGGTATGGGGCCGGCAAGGTCCGCCCGAGCTTTGGCGGCGCGGTCATCATCGACGATGCACACAAGGCGGATGAGGCGCGATCGGACCAGATTCGCGGCAAGGTCATCGACTGGTATCAGACCACGCTGCAAAGCCGCCTGAACGACCCGGCGCGGACGCCGGTCATCGTGATCATGCAGCGGCTGCACGAGATGGACCTGCCCGGCTGGATGCTATCGGGAGGCACGGGAGAGAAGTGGCATCACCTGTGCCTCCCCGCCATCCGGGTGGAGAGCGGGCAGGAAGTCGCGCTGTGGCCTGAAAAGCACGATCTCCCGACGTTGCAGCGCATGCGCGCGGCGTCGCCGTACATGTTCTCGGGCCAGTACCAGCAGGACCCGGCCCAGCCGGAAGGCAACATTTTCAAGCCTGGGCAGATGCCGATTGTCGAGGCGGTTCCTCCGGGCGAATGGCAATGGGTTCGCGGATGGGACTTGGCAAGCACGGTCCCTGAGCCCGGAAAGGATCCGGACTACACCGTCGGCATGAAGATCGGCCGGCAGATGACCCCGAGCGGGCCGCGGTTCCTGATCGCTGACGTGGTGCGCGGCCAGGAAGGCGTCGACGAGCGCGACGCGACAATCCTGAACACCGCAGGCCTTGATGGGAAGCAAGCCCGCCAGTCGCTGCCGCAGGATCCTGGGCAGGCTGGCAAGACACAGATTCTGTACCTGACGCGTTCGCTCGCCGGGTTCCGCGTGGTGAGCAGCCCGGAGTCTGGTGACAAGGTTACTCGGGCCGAGCCGTTCGCCGCACAGGTGAACGTCGGTAACGTCATGATGCTGCGCGCGCCGTGGAATCAGGACCTGATCAACGAAATGAGGATGTTCCCGAACGGCGCGCACGACGACCAGGTTGACGCCGGTAGTCGTGCGTTTGCCGAACTGATTGCGCCGCGGCGCACTGTTTTCTGAGGCCACATGTTCAACCTGTTCCGCCGACAACCCGAACCGATGCCGAAGCCTGCGCGCAAGCCCGCGCTGCAAATGGGCGGGAAGCCGGGCGTCCGCGTGGACGAGTTCCTTCAGAATCTTGCTCGCGTCCAGCCGTACCGGGTCGCTCCGGGCGCTGCGATGGACGACAGCAACAACGGCATGCCGTTGTTTAAAAGCTACCTTGCCAGCATCAACACCGCGTCCGAAGCGCTGCTGGGTTGGTACACGTCGCAGAGCTTCATCGGCCATCAACTGGCCGGCATCCTGGCGCAGCACTGGCTGATCAACAAGGCCTGCGCCATGCCGGGGTCTGATGCCCTGCGCAAGGGATACAGCATCGTCGGGGTCGACGGCGAGGAACTGGACCCGGAATCCACGAAGATGTTGCAGCGCTATGACCGCGCTTTCCGGATCAACTGGCACATGCGCGAATTCATCCGCAAGGGACGGATCTTCGGCGTACGGATCGCCATGTTCAAGGTCGAGTCCACGGACCCGGCCTACTATGAAAAACCGTTCAACATCGACGGCGTGACGCCGAACAGCTACAAGGGGATTGTCCAGGTCGATCCGTACTGGACCGCGCCGTTGCTCGACCAAGCCGGAAGCGGGCAACCGGATTCGATGCACTTCTATGACCCGACGTGGTGGCTGATCAACGGTCGGAAGATTCACCGCTCGCACCTGATCGTGTTCCGCCATGACGAGCCGATCGACGTGCTGAAGCCCGTATACCTGTACGGAGGCATCCCACTCCCGCAGCAGATCATGGAGCGGGTCTACGCGGCTGAGGCGACCGCCAACGAGGCCCCGCAGCTTGCCAAGACCAAGCGCACCAGCATCTGGATGACGGACACGACGGCCGGCGCAACCGATCTGGCGACGCTCCAGCAACGCGCCGCCGCTTTCGCCGCCTTCCGCGACAACTACGCCATCCAGGTGGGCGACAAGGAAAGCGAGGATTTCAACCAGTTCGACACCAGCCTGACCGACTTCGACGCGCTGATCATGACGCAGTATCAGTTGGTCGCGGCGCAGTCCGGAGTGCCGGCGACAAAGTTGCTCGGGACCCAGCCAAAAGGCTTCAACGCCAGCGGGGACTACGAAGAATCGGTCTATCATGAGTTGCTGGAGTCGATCCAGGAAAACGACCTGACGCCGTTCCTTGAGCGCCACCACGCGCTGGTGATGCGTTCTTTCGTTGCTCCCGGAGGGCTGTCGGACGTGCGGACGACGGTTTCCTGGAATCCGCTCGACACGCCGACCGCCAAGGAACTGGCCGACACGAATCTGGTGAAGGCACAGGCGGGATCTGCCTTGATCGCGTCAGGGGCAATCTCCAGCGAGGACGAACGCGCCCGCCTGGCGACCGACAAGACGAGCGGCTATCAGCATATTGACCTGAGCGAGACGCCGGACCCTATCGACCTGGATGATGACGACGAAGAATGAGCTTGCCGGCCTGCCGTTGAGGCCCGCCGTCTCGATCTATGTCGAGCTTGGGGATGTCATTGCCGAGCGGATCGCGCGCATGGCGAAAGAGACCCGCAGGGAGTTGGAGGCCGCTTTCCTGCGGTCGGATCACCTGATGGCCATGGATGACAGCATCAGCAGTCAAGCCAGGATTGTCATCAACCAGCTTCGAGACCGGTGGACGGTCCGCTTCAACCGGCTGGCAAAGCGGATGGTCAAGCGCATGATGGATCAGACGCTGAAAAACAGCGCGATCCAACTTGGCACGTCGCTCCGCGAAGTTTCGGAGGGCTTCAGGGTCGACACTGGCCTGACTGACCCCCGATTGCAAGAGATCGTGAAGGCGTCGACCGAACAGGCTGTGGGGTTGATCAAGCGTATCCCGGAACGCTACCTGGGTGACGTGCAGGGCGAGGTGATGCGCTCGATCACCAGCGGACGAGGAATGCAGGATCTGGTCCCGTACCTGACCGAGAAGTACCAGGGTCAGGTGAAGTGGGCGCGACACGTCGCCATGGACCAGACCCGCAAGTCATTCGCGGCCATCAACCAGGTGCGGCTGCAAAAGGCTGGGTGCGAGTCATACCGGTGGCTGCATACCGGTGGGGGCCAACACCCACGCAAGGAACACATCGAGATGAGCGGCAAGGAATTCCGTTGGGATGACCCGCCGATCATCGACCGCAAGACCGGCGAGCGCGGCCATCCTGGAGCCGCGATTTTCTGCCGCTGCATCGCAGTCCCCATCTTCAAGCTGAGCTAACCACATGACCGAAGCAACCGCGGCAGGTGTCCTCTTCAGGGCGCCCGAGACAGGTCGCGTCCTGTTGGTCTTGCGCAACGCTGACAGCGATCACGGCGGGACGTGGTCGATTCCTGCCGGGCATATCGAAGCCGGTGAAACGCCGGAACAGGCTGCGCGCCGCGAGTGCATCGAAGAAGCCAACCACGCACCTGAAGCGATGACCCTTGGCGGCCAAAGCGGTTCGTTCGTGTGGTTTGAGGCGGAGGAGCCTGAGTTTGTGCCGATCCTGAACAGCGAAAGTGACGGCTACATGTGGGCGTCACCGGACGCGCTGCCCTCACCAATGCATCCGGGAGCAACTGAAATGATCCAAGGGACACGGCAGGCCCAAGACCGGCGCGAGTACGACGCCAATGGCTGGTTCTCGATTCCGGATAACCCGATCTCCAAGGTTGGCGTGTTTCCTTACCTGGGTTCGTCCCTGGACATGCCCAACGTCGAGCCCGGACGGCTGTACGGGGTTCTCCGCCCCGCCGAAGAACTGAGCCGTCCAGAAACCCTGGAGAGCTTCAAGTTGCTCCCCTGGATTGATGAGCACGCGATGCTTGGCCCGGAAGAAGCCGGAATGCAGCCCGCCGAGCGCAAGGGCGTCCAGGGAATCATCGGCGAGCAGGTGTACTTCGACGGCACCTATGTCCGCGGGAACATCAAGTGCCTCTCCGAAGCCATGACCGGCCTGATCGTCAATGGCAAGCGCGAGTTGTCGTGCGGCTACCGGTGCCGGTACGAACACGCACCCGGAGTGTGGGAGGGCATCCCTTACGAATTCGTGCAGCGGGAAATCCGCGGCAATCATCTGGCCCTGGTGGACGCTGGGCGCATGGGGCCGGATGTGGCAGTTCAAGACGCCCGTGAAGCATCAACCGAACAGGGAGGCCCCATGGCCGACGAATCGAAAGAAGAGAAGGGCGGCGAATCCAAGGGCTATACCCTGGAAGAAGCCATGAAGCATCTGGACGCCATCGTCCCGATGGTGAAGGAACTGCACGCCAAGGTCATGGGTGAGGCCGCCCCCGGCGGCGAGGAAGAAGTGACCGACACCGACGAGACCAAGCCGGGCAAGGAAGATCCCAAGCCCGCCGAAGAGGCGAAGGAACAGAAGGGCATGGATGCCGCCGCGATCGCGCGCGCCGTCCGCACCGATCTGGCCGATCACTCCGCGCTGTACCAGCGCATCTCCGCGCACGTCGGTGCCTTTGACCACGCCGACATGAGCGTGGCGCAGCTGGTGGAGTACGGCGCGAAGAAACTCAACCTCAACCGCACCGACCGCGCCTATCTCGAAGGCCGCCTGGACGCCATGTCCACCACCCCCGCGCAGGATGCTGCCCCGCGCGCGACCGGTTCCGTGATGCAGCGCGTTTTTGAGGGCTCCTGATCATGACCGCTGCAACCTTCCAATCCACCGTCAACGTCCAGCTGTCGTTCGGCGTGGTCGGTGAAATCCTGCTGGACGGCCCGATCCGCACCGAATCGCTGGTGCTGGATGCCAACGGCGGCACCGTCGGACTGGCCTTCACCAAGTCCAACACCACCAACGTGGCGACGCAGGGTGGCGTCCCGACGGCCGGCACGTCGGTGTTCGCAGGCATCCTGATCAACCCCAAGAGCCTCCCCGGCTTCGCGCCGGCCAGCGGCTTCCCGATCGATCCGGCGCTGAACGTCCCGGCCTACAACCAGGGCGAGTTCCTGCTGATGGGCACGATCGTCGTTGCCCTGACCAGCGCCGCCAACATCGGCGATCAGGTGCAGTTCAACAACACGACCGGCGCGCTGTCCGCCGTCGCTCCGGGTGCCGCTGCCGGTGTCGGCAACACGCTGATCCCGAACGCCGTCGTGTATCGCTTCCCCACCACCGCTGCCGGCCTCGCTGCAATCCGCCTGGCCGCCTTCACCGCCTAAGAGGTACTGACCATGAAGATGAATGCCAGCCGCGAACACTCCGCGGTTCAGGCCACTGCGGCGAAGGCCCTTGCCGATCGCGTGGCGAAGATGACCCCGTCCGAGATGCAGCAGTTCGCCATGGACGTGGCCGCCAATCCCCGCGACTTCGGCGAGAAGTTCGGCGTCTACCTGCCGCCCGCTTTCCTGTCGAACGCGGCCAGCCTGTCGCAAGGCTTCGCCATGGACTCGGCGGCGATGGACGCTGTCAACCAGCCGCTGGTGACGCAGGCCAGCATCTCCACCCCGGTGCAGTTCCTCCAGAACTGGCTGCCCGGCTTCGTGCGCGTCATCACCGCCGCCCGCAAGATCGATGAGATCGTCGGCATCTCCACGATCGGCTCGTGGGAAGACGAGGAAATCGTGCAGGGCATCATGGAGAACGTCGGCCAGGCCGTGCCCTACGGCGACTATGCCAACGTCCCGTTCGGCAACTGGAACACCAACTTCGTCCGCCGGACCGTCGTGCGGTACGAACAAGGCATCCAGGTCGGCCAGCTCGAGGAAGCCCGCGCCGCGCGCATCAAGGTCAGCACCGGTGCCGAGAAGCGCACTTCCGCCGCCCTGGCGCTGGAGATCGCCCGCAACCTGATCGGCTTCAATGGCTACAACGCAGGCAACAACCTGACGTATGGTTTCCTGAACGATCCGAACCTGCCGGCGTATGTCACGGTCGCCAACGGCGCCACCTCGGCGTCGCCGCTGTGGTCCACCAAGACGTTCATCGACATCACCGCCGACATCCGGACGGCGATGGCTGCCCTGCAAAACCAGTCGCAGGACAACATCAACCCGGAAGAAGTCGACACCACCCTGACGCTGCCGACCGCGGTCTATCAGTACCTGTCCGTGACGCAAGTCTCCGGCACCGGCCTGACGGTCCGCGACTGGCTGCGCAACAACTACCCGAAGTGCCGCGTGGTGTCGGCGCCGCAACTCAACGCGGCCAACGGTGGCGCGAACGTGTTCTATCTGTTCGCCGACTCGGTCAATGATGGCGCGACCGACGACAGCCGCACCTGGATCCAGGTCGTGCCGGCGAAGTTCCAGGCCCTGGGCGTCGAGAAGCGCGCCAAGACCTACGTCGAGGACTACACCAACGCGACTGCGGGCGTGATGCTGAAGCGCCCGTTTGCCGTGGTGCGTTATTCGGGTATCTGACCCACCGCAGCTTCGCTGCGAGACTGGCCCCGGCGGGTGACTGCCGGGGCCTTTTCATTTGGAGGTTCCATGCCGCACATCTACAGCACTCTCGCCAACGACCAGCAGTACCAGAACTGGCACCCCCCGGTTCCCGGTCACGACTCCCACCAGCCCGGTCAGTTCGTGGTCATCAAGGGCGGGACGGGCGTCGCCAATGATCGCCTGATCACCCCCCTGGGCGTCCACACCGAAGTGGATGACGCGCAACTGGCGCACCTCGAAGCCAATGCCGTCTTCAAGCTGCACCGCGACAACGGATTCATCCGCGTCGAGAAAAAGAAGTTCGACCCGGAAAAGGTTGCGGCCAGCATGGCGCTGAACGACAAGTCGGCCCCCGCGACCCCGGCCGATGCGTCACCCGAAGGTCGGATCGGCCGTGAAGCCAGCATCCTGGGCACCGAAGCCGTGGCGACCCTGAAGGACGCCAACTGATGAGCCTGCCGGCCTACAGCGATACCGCGTTCCGACAGCAGTTCCCGGCGTTCGCGGATTCCGCTCGCTACCCCAATCCGCTGGTGGCCGGCTACTGGACCATGGGCACGGCCTATGTGTCCCCAAACAATTCGCTTGTGTGGCCTCAGCCTGCGCAAGCGCAGCTCGCCAACGACCTCATGTGCGCTCACTTGCTTGCGCTGAATGACGCGCAGCAGGCGGGGAATCAAGCGGGCGTCATGACGGGCGCGACGGAGGGCAGCGTCAGCGTGAGCTTGGCCCCCCCTCCGGTCCCGACCGCCTTTCAGCACTGGCTGCAACGCACCCCCTACGGATCTCAGCTTGCTGCTTTGCTCCAGGCTGTGAGTCGAGGCGGATTCATCGTCGGCGGTTCTGGTGAGCGTCTGGCCTTTCGCAAGGCTGGCGGGTATTTCTGATGGCATTTGACCTGTCCCGCATCAACGCGCGCCTGGAGCGCATCCCGCGCGGGTTTGAGGGCAAGGTTTCGCAGATCGGCATCCCCAAGGGGTTTGCCTACGAGGACGGGACGCCCGTTGCCTACGTGGCCGCCATCCAGGAATTCGGGGCTCCGGAAGTCGGCATCCCGCCGCGGTCGTTCTTCCGCCCTGCCGTGAAGGCCAAGGCCGGGAACTGGTCGGCACTGCTTCGCGGGCTGGTCAAGCGCGTCGGTGAAGGGCAGATGACCGCGACCGAAGCCCTGGACGCCGTCGGAGTGGTGGCCGCGACCGACATTCAGACCGAGATCGCCATGACGTACTCCCCCGCACTGTCGCCGGTCACGGTACTGCTGCGGAAGTGGCGCAAGGCGGGTCGGAAGATCACCGGCAGGACCGTCGGGGAGGCCGCGGCAGCCATTGCGGCCGGCGTTGATCCGGGGTCGGACAACAAGCCACTGAACGACACCGGACTCTTGATCGCCTCGATCACAAGCCGCGTCGGGAATGGGTCTGAGGGCTTCGTCAAGTGAACGTGCGCGGCATGGCAAACGCTGCGACTTCGGGCGTAAACCCGAACATCCCGGCGACCCTGATCCTGGCGCAGGACTACTTGACGGACGCCAGTGGAAAGCGTGTTCCGGTGCAGAAATTCATCCCCGTGCGCGTACAGGTGCAAGGGGTCGGCGCAAGGGAATTGGCCCATCTCGACGGCCTGAATATTCAGGGTGTCATGCGCTCGGTGTACGTCAGCGGCGATGTGGAAGGCGTGGCCCGAATCGACCGCAAAGGAGGTGATCAACTGAGGTTCGCGGAGGTTCCCGCGGGAACCCCGCAGACGTGGAAGGTCGTGCAAGTGCAAGAGACCTGGCCGAACTGGTGCCGCGTCATCGTGGTGCTGCAATCGTGATCTCGGTTTCCCTCACAGACACGGACGTTTTCACGGCGATCCGGTCCGCGCTGCTGGTCATCCTTCCCGCAGGGACCGAAGTCATCCGGACCCTGGCGAACGGAGTCCCGATGCCCATTGGCGGATTCGTCGCCATGAATCCGGTTGGCATGAAGCGGATGAATGTCGGCGTCACCGGGTTTGCCGATCCCGGAACCAATCCGGGCACCAAGACGATCGAGACCGACGTGCAGTTTGACGTGCAGCTCGACTTCTACGGGGAATCGGCTTGTGCCTGGGCAACTATGACGCAGGCGCTTTTCCGGGATGAGTCGGGTGTTTCCCTGTTCCCCTCCACGGTCGTTCCGCTGTACGCAGACGACCCGCAGCAAATGCCGCTGATCAACGGCGAGCAGCAATTCGAGACTCGGTGGCGCGTCCAGGCTGCCGTGCAGTTCAACCCGGCCACAACCGTCTCGCAGGACTTCGCGGGCGCACTGACCGTGACCCCTGCGGGCGTGGACGCCGCATTCAAGCCCTGACATCGAGGAACACATGGCGAACACCATCCCAATCTCCGCAATCGTCCAGGTCAACCCCGGAGTCCTGGCTCCGGCCGGCTCCGCGATCGACCTGAACGGCCTGATCCTGACCCAGACTTCCACCATTCCGATTGGCGCGGTGCAGAACTTCGCCAGCGCCGCCGCGGTCGGCGCGTTCTTCGGCCTGACCTCGACCGAATACGCCATGGCGCAGGTCTACTTCGCCGGCATCCAGAACGGCACCAAGGCTCCTGGCCTCCTGTACTTCGCGCAGTACCCGGAGAACGCTGTCGCGGCCTATCTGCGCGGCGGAACCCTGGGGACCATGGCCCTGACCGCCCTTCAAGCCCTGTCCGGCACGATCGCGCTGACCGTCAACGGCACCCTGTACACCTCGAGCGCGATTTCCCTGTCCGGCGCGACGAGCTTCAGCAACGCCGCCACGATCATCCAGGCGGGCTTCACCACGCCGCCGTTCACCGTCTCGTGGAACGCCACGCTCGCGGCCTTCGTGATCACGTCCAGCACCACCGGCACCGCCTCCACGATCACGGTCGCCACCGGAACCCTGGCAACCAGCCTCAACCTGACCACAGGCGCGATCCTGTCCCAGGGCGCTGCTGCCGCGACTCCCGCGGCATTCATGTCGGCCCTGGTGTTGGTCAACCAGAATTGGGGGCTGTTCACCACCGCGTGGGAATCGATCCTCACCGAGAAGCAGGCCTTTGGCGGATGGGTGTCGACGGTCGCGCCGCGCTTCGGCTATGTCTGCCGGGATTCGGACCCGAACTACGTCAACAATCCGTCACTGACCTTCGGCACCTACGTCCAGGCCAACACCCTGGCGGGCATCTGCCTGAGCTACGGCGACCACACCCATGCGAGCTTCGTCTTGGGCTACGCCGCAAGCCTCGACTTCAGCCGCACCAACGGCCGCGCCACGCTCGCGTTCAAGACCCAAGCGGGCCTGATCCCGAGCGTCACCAACCAGACCCTGGCGCAGACCCTGCAAGGCCTGGGCGTCAACTTCTTCGGCGCCTACGCCACCGCCGCGGCCAACTTCAACTTCATGTATCCGGGTGCGATCTCGGGTCAGTACCTGTGGCTCGACAGCTACCTGGATCAGATCTGGCTGACGGCCAACCTGCAACTGGCGATGGTCAACCTGCTGATCAACGTCGGCTCGATCCCCTACAACTCGCAGGGCTATGCGCTGATCAACGCCGCCTGCCAGGACCCGATCGCCGCCGCGGTGAACTACGGCGCCATCCGTCCGGGAACGACCCTTTCCGCCAGCCAGATCGCCCAAGCCGCCTTCGCAATCGGCGCCGACATCAGCGGCCCTCTGACCTCGAAGGGCTGGTACTTGCAGATTCAGCCGGCGACCGCCGCCATCCGCGTGGCCCGGACCAGTCCGAGCATGACGCTGTACTACGCCGATGGGCAGAGCGTGCAGGCGCTGACCCTCGCTTCGATCGAAGTCGCCTGACCTGGAGAACCCTAAATGGCAACCCTGACTTCCGCAAACTCCAGCTTCGCGCTGGCCGTGACCGGCGTTTTCCCGGCCCCCGTGTTCCTGCAAGGCTATGCGGCTGACGATGCGTTCTCGGCCGAAGAATTCACCATGGCCGAAACCGTCATGGGCATCGATGGCGGCATGAACGCGGGCTTCGTGTTCGAGGCCGTGCCGATGACCATCACGCTCATGCCGACCTCTCCGAGCCTTGCCGTGTTCGATGCCTGGGTCCAGGCCCAACTTGCCAACCGGGACATCTTCTACGGCCAGGCGACCATCATCATGCCGGGGATTGCGCGCAAGTACAGCCTGCGCCGCGGGGTGCTCCAGAAGGCCAAGCCCCTGCCGGACAACAAGCGGACCCTCCAGCCGGTGACATATCGCCTGCTGTGGGAGCGCGTCACGGGTGAGGTGGCCTGATGCGCCAGACGGTTGTCTACACCGTCAAGGACGAGGGCCGCGACAAGGGCAAGGTGTTCATCATCACCGAGTGGCCTGCGTCCCAAGCCGAGCGGTGGGCCATGCGCGCGTTCATGGCGCTCGGGCGAAACGGCGTCGACCTTCCGGAGGGCGTCAAGAATTCCGGCCTGGTGGCGACCGATCTCGCCTTGCTGTGCCGGATCCCCTTCGAGGAAGCCGAAACCCTGCTGGCTGAGATGTTCTCGTGCGTCCAGGTGCAGCCGAGTCCCGGTGTTGTTCGTGCGCTGATCGAGGAAGACATCGAGGAAGTGGCGACGCGGATCAAGCTGCGCCTGGAAGTGTTCAAGCTGCACACGGGTTTTTCGCCGGCCGCCGCCTGATTGACTTCGGGCCGGCGGCGGCCCAGCGCCCGCATGGATGGATCGACTACGCGAACGTCCCGCGAACCCTCTCCACGGTGATCAGTTCCAGGCTCGCCACGCTGGCTGAACTGGATAGCGTCCTGTCGATCCGGGACATGTGGGACCTGCTGGAGATCAATTCCGTGGACATCTACAACGAACGGCTACTGCAAAAGGCTGACTGATGGCTGCAACGGTGATCGACTCTCTCCTGATCACGCTAGGCTTGGACGCGCGCGAGTACCAGAAGGGCAGCAAGGACGCCCAAGACGCGCTCGGCAAATTCGGCGCGGAGTCCGACAAGCAGTCGAAACTGGTCGGCATGCAGTCGAAGGCGATCGCGCAGGGCTTCGCCCAGGTCCGTAACGAGATTATCGGCCTGGTCGCGGTGGCGATGGGTGCCAGCACAGTCAAGGACTTCTTCGCCGGCATGGTGCAGGGTCAGGCCCATCTCGGCCGACTGGCGACCAATCTCGGCATGTCTGCCCGAGCACTGGATGCGTGGGATGCCGCGGTCGAGACCGTCGGCGGTTCGGCCCAAGGGCTGAACGCGTCTTTGCAGAACATCCAAGCGGGATTCGAGGCCTTCAAGCTTGGCGAGGATAGCCCGGTCGTTCAAGCCTTCCGCGCGCTCGGCATCAACATCGCGGACGCGAACGGGCAGGTCCGGCCAATGAAAGACCTGCTCCTGGATCTGTCGGCCGCCCTGAAGGGCATGAAGCCGCAGGATCAGATCAAGGTCGCGCAGATGCTCGGCCTGGACGAAGGCACGCTGAACCTGCTGCGCGAGGGCAACGTCCAGGTCAAGGCCCTGGTCGATCACTTCGAGGAAACGTCCG
>JAGWIL010000225.1 GCA_028866335.1 Rhodospirillales bacterium | reverse complement strand
TGTCCTCCGCCACTTCAATCCTGCACCGTATTTCGGGCTGTGCCCTTGGTGTCGGTAGTTTGCTACTGACCCTGTGGCTGGTTTGCGCTGCCACTGGTGACGGTGCTTTTTCAGTAATTCAGGCGTTTTTTGCGTCCTGGATTGGCCTTATCATTTTGTTTGGTTTCACAGCCGCGCTTTTCTATCATTTTTGCAATGGCATCAGGCATCTCGCTTGGGATTCGGGGCGCGGGTTTGGCATTCCGATAATGCAACGAAATGGCAGACTGGTATTCGCGGCCACGATTGTTCTGACACTGGCCTTCTGGGCCATAGCGTTCATGGTGTGGTGAGAGAAATGAGCACACATGATAAACCGCCATCTATAACCATGCGCCGTAGCGGGCTTAACCGCGCGCGGGGACTTGGTTCGGCCAAATCAGGTTCCGCGCATTGGTGGGCGGAGCGGGTTACATCCATCGCCCTGTTACCGCTTTCCCTGTATTTCGTAGCCTCGGTTATTCTGCTGCTGGGCGCGGATCACGCCCGCATGGTTGCTTACATGGCGATGCCATGGAACAGCGCGCTGTTCCTCGCGCTGATCGCGATCATGTTCCACCATCTCGCCCTTGGGGTTCAGGTGGTTGTGGAAGACTATGTGCCGAACGAAGCGAAACGCCTTGCCACCATTCTTGTGCTGAAGGGCATTATTCTCTTCCTGGCGCTGGCTTCGGCTGTTTCTGTTCTTAAACTCGCATTCTCCTGAACGAGAGACCCATGACCGCGAACGTAAATTCCGCCAACCGGGCGTATAATATTGTTGACCATACATATGACGTGGTGGTTGTGGGGGCGGGAGGCGCCGGATTGCGGGCGACCTTGGGCATGGGGGCGGCAGGGCTGAAAACGGCCTGCATAACCAAAGTGTTTCCCACCCGTTCGCACACTGTTGCAGCACAGGGCGGCATTGGCGCCGCACTGGGTAACATGAGCGAGGATAATTGGCGCTGGCATATGTACGACACCGTAAAGGGGTCTGACTGGCTAGGCGACCAGGACGCGATTGAATTCATGTGCCGCGAGGCAGTGCCAGCGATTTATGAATTAGAACATTTTGGTGTGCCGTTTTCGCGCACCGAAGATGGAAAAATTTATCAGCGCCCGTTTGGCGGGCATATGAAGGAATATGGCAAGGAGCCGGCCCAACGCGCCTGCGCCGCGGCTGACCGCACCGGCCATGCCATTCTGCACACATTGTATCAGCAATGCCTGAAACATGACGTTGAGTTTTTTGTTGAATATTTCGCGCTTGATTTGATTATGGACAGTACGGGGGCCTGCCGTGGCGTGATGGCGTGGTGTTTGGAAAATGGCACCATACACAGGTTCCGGGCGCAGATGGTTGTGCTGGCCACTGGCGGTTATGGCCGCGCTTATCTTTCCTGCACCTCCGCCCATACCTGCACGGGTGACGGCTCGGGCATGACGATTCGGGCGGGATTGCCGGTTCAGGACATGGAGTTTGTGCAGTTCCACCCGACAGGGATTTTCCCGGCCGGTTGCCTGATTACCGAGGGCGCGCGCGGCGAAGGCGGGTATTTAACAAATTCTGAAGGCGAGCGTTTCATGGAGCGTTATGCGCCCACCGCGAAGGATTTGGCTTCGCGGGACGTTGTTTCGCGTTCCATGACGGTTGAGATAAACGAAGGGCGCGGGGTTGGGCCAAAGAAGGACCATATTCTGCTGCATCTGGAGCATCTGGGTGCTGACATTCTGCATGAGCGACTGCCGGGAATTTCAGAGACCGCGCGCGTGTTCGCCGGGGTTGATGTAACCAAGGAGCCCATACCGGTTCTGCCAACGGTGCATTATAACATGGGCGGAATACCGACGAATTATCACGCCGAGGTTTTGCGCCCGACGGCTGAAAACCCCGACGCCATTGTGCCAGGGTTGATGGCGGTTGGGGAGGCGGCTTGTGTTTCCGTGCATGGAGCGAACCGGCTTGGCACAAACTCCCTGCTTGACCTGGTTGTGTTTGGCCGGGAAGCCGCGCGCCGCGCCGCTGAAGTTGTGAAGCCCGGGGCCGCGCAACCCACATTGCCGAAAGAAGCTGGTGACAGTTCAATTGCCCGGTTCGACAAGACACGCCACGCCAATGGAAGCACGCGCGTTGCGGATTTGCGGGGCGAATTACAGCGCACGATGCAAACCCATGCCGCCGTATTCCGTGACTCGAAGTCGCTGACCGAAGGTGTCGATAAGATGAATAAGATTTGGGCTGCGCAAGGTGATATTAAAATAGCCGACCAGTCCTTGATCTGGAATTCTGACCTTATGGAAGCTCTGGAGTTACAGAACCTTATAGGCAATGCTGTTGCCACCATGGTGGGTGCTGAAGCGCGAAAGGAAAGCCGCGGCGCGCAGGCGCATGATGATTACCCGGAACGCGACGATGCAAATTGGATGAAACATACGGTAGCCTGGGTTTCAGAAAACGGTGAAGTGGATTTGCAGTATCGCCCTGTGCGAATGCAAACCCTTACCGACGAGGTTTCTGTATTTCCGCCAAAGAAGCGCGTGTATTAGGAGAGCTAGCTATGGCTGAATTTACACTTCCGGCTAATTCGAAGGTCGGTAAAGGTACAACGTATAAAGCGGAACCTGGAGCGAAACGGGTTAAGGCATTCAAGGTTTATCGGTGGAATCCTGATGACGGAAAAAACCCGGTAACGGATACGTACGAAATTGACCTTGATAAATGCGGGCCGATGGTGCTGGACGCGATTATCAAAATAAAAAACGAAGTCGATAGCTCTCTGACCTTCCGCCGCTCTTGCCGGGAGGGTATTTGTGGCTCTTGCGCAATGAATATTGATGGCACCAATACGCTGGCTTGCCTGAAGCCGATTGCCGAGGTGAAGGGAGATGTGACGATTACGCCGCTGCCGCATATGCCGGTGGTGAGGGATTTGGTGCCCGACCTTTCGCAGCCTTATGCGCAATTACGCTCTATCGAGCCATGGATACAATCTGACACCCCGCCGCCGCCTGATACTGAACGCCTGCAAAGCAAAGAAGAACGGGCAGAGCTGGACGGGCTTTGGGAGTGCATTTTGTGCTTCTGCTGTTCAACCTCCTGCCCGAGCTATTGGTGGAACGGGGACCGATACCTCGGCCCGGCCGTACTGTTGCAAGCCTATCGCTGGATTGCCGATTCGAGAGACGAGGCAACCGGCAAGCGCCTGGATGCATTGGAAGATCCGTTCAAGCTTTATCGCTGCCATACAATTATGAATTGCACGCAGGCCTGCCCCAAGGGGCTGAATCCGGCCAAGGCGATTGGGAAAATTAAGCAATTGATACATGAACGCCAGGGATAAATCGATTTTATCGATTGAAAATTCATATAAAATCAATTTGATTGCTTAGAAAATCCGCGTAAATAACCCCTGGGGCAGCCTGCCCGCAGAAGGAGTTATTGGATGTCGCTTATTAATACCGAGGTTAAGCCTTTTACCGCGCAAGCTTTCCAGAATGGCAAGTTTTTGACAGTA
>JAGWIL010000224.1 GCA_028866335.1 Rhodospirillales bacterium | reverse complement strand
GAAAACGGATTATGCGTGGAAAACGCGGCTGCGAAAATCGGCGCCAAGGTGGAAACCGAACCATCCATTAGCCCTGCCAGGCCCGGCTGGATATATTGCAGCATGAATTGCCGTTTGGCGTGCTGGTCCTCGGCTGAGCGCACATCGGCGGGCAAGTTTTCTTCCGAAAGCTCGTCCGCTCTGTGCTCATGCGCAGCTTCGGCCTGTGCCAGATCGCCCAGCAGCTTGCGGATGGAAACATCCGTGGCCCGCGCGGCGGCGTTGCGGTAGAAGCGCTGGGTTTCCTGCTCCATGCTTTCTGCAAGGCTGCGCACATCGTTGATGCTGGGCTTGGGAAGTTGCCAAACCGAGTTGCGGCTGATGAAGCCGCGCACATCCTGTCGGCGGATTAACGGAATATGTTCGCCGAATTTTTCTCGGTAGAGTTCCAGCAGCTCGCGCCGGTGTTCGTTCTCTTCCTCTGCCATCTCGGTGAACACCTTGGCGGTTCCGGGGTAATCCTCCCGCAGACGCTCGGCGACATCGAGGTAGATACGGCCGTCTTCTTCCTCATTGCCGATGGCAAGGGCTAAAATTTCACGCTCCGAGAGCTCGGAAAAATCGCGCATGAGGACACTCCGGTTTTGGCCGTCCATCTGACGCGCCGGGCGCTTCGCGTCAAGGATTATAAGGGGTTGAGAATGAATGGCTGTTGCATGGCGCGTTGCCGCACCGAGTAAACTCTGTAGAATGATGGCAGAACAACAGGGTAAAGCGGTTGAACGGCTTGGGAATGCAGGATGAACTTTGCCCTTGCGGCAGCGGAATAAGGCAAGTGCGGTGCTGCGCGACTGATGAAGCGCAATGGCCGAGCGAGGAGGCCGCAGCACTGCTGGATGAAAAGGCCGCCGAGGCAACAAAGCTTTTTAACGAAAAACAGCATGGCGGGGCTGAGGCGCTGGCGGTGAAGATTCTGGATGCCGCACCAAACCACCGCGCCGCGTTAAGGGTTTTGTTTGAAATCCGCCATGCGCAGAAACGCATGAAAGCGGCGGACGTGCTGGGTGCGCGGCTTGCCCGGCTGCCTGGGCCCCAGGCGGTGCGCGCGCTGGCAAACGGGCAATTCGCGCAATATCTCGTGGCGCAGGGGCGCCATGCGGCGGCGCTGTCCTACGCCATGGCGGCGGTGAAGGGCGCTCCCAAAACGGCGCAGGCACAGCATGTTCTGGGTGTGGTGTTCACTGAAACCGGTGCGGTGCTGGCAGGTGAGCGGCATTACCGCCAGGCCTTGGCGTTGCTGGGCGGCGAGGACGGCATGGTGCTTGGTAATCTCGCCTGGAACCTGAAGCTGCAAGGCAGGCTTTCCGAAGCAGAGGCGCTCTATGCCAAGGCGCTGGCATTGCGGCCGGATAATGTGCGCGGCACTGGCGGGCTGGCGCAGGTGGTTTTTACCAAAGGCGAGCGTGCCCGGGCGGATGCGTTGCTGGATGAAGCGCTGGCCCGCTGGCCACAGGACCGCTTGCTGCGCCTGTTGAAAGTGATGGCGGACCTTGCCTGCCAGCGCCCACAGGCGGCATTGGAGCGGCTTGGCCCGCCGGAAAACCAGGCCCCGCCGGAGCTGTTGGCTCGTGGCCAGGCTTTCATGCAGCTTGGGCAGATGCAGGAGGCGATCAGCGCCATCGCCACAGCGCGCACCATGCAGCGCGAGCGTATCGGCCTGGCTTATCAGCCGGAGGTGCTGATCGCCCAAATGGAGCGGGATAAAGCCTATTTCACCGGGGACCGCGTGCGGCCTTTGCCACGTGCTGAATCGAGCGGTTTTACCCCGGTGTTTCTGCTGGGCTTTCCCCGTGCTGGCAGCAGCCTGCTGGAGCAATTGCTGGCGCAGATACCCGGCTTTGCCCCTGGTGATGAGACTGCCCCCATTGCCGCATTAACGCAGGCGGCGGCGGGGTTGCTGGGCGGTGAATACCCGAATTGCCTGGACCAGATGCTGGTGGGCGAGGCGGAATATGCACCGGGCAGGCTGCGGGAGATGTATGAAAGCCCCCGCCGCGCCATGGGGCTGGCCCGGCCAGGGGTGCGATTCATTACTGATCGTGCGGGTTCCAATGTCTGGCATCTCGGGCTGATCAAACTGCTATACCCTGAGGCACCGATTATCCATGTGCTGCGCCATCCTTACGATCTCGTGCTCTCCAACATCGCGCAGGACCGTAAGCTGGAAGCCAGCGCCCAAGCTGGGTTGCCTGGTCTGGCGAGGTATTTCGCGCTGCAAGCAGAGATGATCCGGCATTACCGCGGGCAGCTTACGTTGCGTTATCTGCCGGTGCGGTATGAGGATTTAGTGGCAAACCCGAATGCAGTGATGCGTCGGGTGCAGGATTTCATTGGCACAGAGGCAGCGTTGCCCGAAAACTTCGCTGCCAATGCCTTGCCAGTGGCCGAGCCTTTGCCCGCGCATTTCGCGGGGCGCGAGGCGGTGCATAGCCGTGCCGCGTGGCGTTTCAAACAATATCACGCCGCGCTGCCAAATTTGTTTGCGGAAGTAGCACCCATCCTGGACCCATGGGTGCGGGAATTTGGCTATGAGGAGCAAGGCGCATGAGCGATGCCGCCCAGCCAGGCAAGGTGGTAATGCCCCTGGCCGAAGCATTGGAAAAGCTCTCCAAACTTGAGCAGGCGAACAAGCTGGCCGAGGCGGATGATCTGGCCACGCGGATGCTGGCGGCGATGCCCGAGCACCCGCATATTCTGCAACTCGCCGGCATTGTTTCTTACCGCAGCGGGCGGGTGGCCGAGGCGATCGAGCGGATGGAAAAATCCCAGGCGCTGTCACCGGAGGCCGCACTGTACCCGCGTAATATCTGCGAGGTGTATCGCGGCGCCGGGCGGCTGGATGACGCGTTGCGCGCGGGCAAGCTGGCGGTGGAACTGGCACCGGAGGATTCGCGTTCATACTTCAATCTGGCGCTGATCCATTATGAGCGCCTGGAGCTGGACGATGCCGTGCGTGTGGCCGAGCAGGCCCTGGTGCACGACCCCGAATTCGCCGAGGCGCATTTCGAAAAAGCCGAGGCGCTGCTGCTGGCGGGCAAGCTGAAGGAAGGCTGGGAAAGCTATGAATGGCGCTTCAAGCTGAAGCAGGCCGAGGGTATGCTGCCCAAAACCGAAAAGCCGCAATGGGACGGGCAGCCACTCGAGCCCGGCAAGCTGCTCATCATCGGTGACCAGGGGTTTGGCGATTGCATTCAGTTCGGGCGTTTCATCCCCTGGGCAGCGCTGTTGGTCCCGCAGCCGATTATGGCCTGTTCGGCTGAGCTGCTGCCCTTGCTCCGCCAGCTTCCAGGCATTGGCAAAATCATCACCCGCTGGGACGATGCGGCAGGGTTCGAGGCTTATATTCCGCTTTCTGGCCTGCCAAGGTTGGCGGGGGCCACGGTCGATAATATTCCGCCCTCGGGCTATCTTGAGCCGAAACCGGAATTGATAGCGCATTGGGGCGAAAAACTGGAGCGGTTGCTGCCGAAAGGCAAAAAACGCATCGCGCTGGTTTGGGCCGGGCGGCCAACACATAAGAATGA
>JAGWIL010000223.1 GCA_028866335.1 Rhodospirillales bacterium | reverse complement strand
CAGCAAGCGGTGGCCAAGAATGTTGACACGCTGCAGGATGCGCTGGCGGGGCAAACGCCGCTGGACCAGTTGCCGGGCAATCTCGGCCTGGTGGCGGTTGAAGGCGCGCTGGATGCGGGCGGGCTGACGCCTGAGGGAACGCCAGCGCCAATTCCGGGCGGTGATGATCTGCGCAATGCGATTATAAAAGCCGCCTTTGCTGCTCAGCAAGGTGCCGCACCGCAACTGCAAACCGGACCGGATGGCAGCTATTACGCGCTTATTGTGAAGGCGGTGGTTCCACCCGCAGTGCAGCCCTTCGCGCAGGCCAAGGCGAAGGTGCTGAGCGCATGGCAGGGTGCGCAGCAGCAGCGCGAGGCGAATGTGGTCGCGGCTGATCTGATGCACGCGGTGAACACCGGCACGCCTTTGGCGCAGGCCGCAACGGCGGCGGGCTTAAGCGTGACGCAAAGCCCGGCCTATACCAGTGCCGCGCACCCGCAGGACCAGCCGCCGCAATTGGTGCCGGTGCTGTTTTCTTTGAAACAGGGCGAGGCGACGATGCTCGATAATGGTGCGGGCTATACCGTGGCGGTGCTTACCAATGTGCAGGTTCCCACCCCGCAAAGCGACCCGGCGGCCTATGCGGCGCTACAGCAGAGCCTGAATAAGAGCTTGCAGGACGATCTGGGGGAGAGTTTCCTGGCCGGGTTGCAGGCGCAAGACAAGGTAACCGTGAACCAGAAGCTGCTCGCACAAATTTATCAGTGAGGAAGAAGTAGAGTTATCATGAATGCCGTTTCGCCAGACCGTTTCGAGAGCTTCCGTGCCGCGTATGACCAGGGCCACGGCGCGCTCGTCTGGCGGCATGGCATCGCGGATCTGTTAACGCCGGTCGCCGCTTACCTGAAGGTGGCGCATGGTCAGCCTTATTCCTTCCTGCTGGAAAGCGTGGAAGGTGGGGCTGCGCGCGGGCGGTATTCCGTCATCGGCATGGCGCCGGATCTGATATGGAAATGCGAGCGCGGCAGTGCCGCCATCAACCGGGACGCGGCGGAAAAACCAGATGCCTTTGCGCCGATTCTCGAAGCGCCGCTTAAAAACCTGCGTGGGTTGATCGCGGAGACGCGGATGCAGGTGCCTGAGGGGCTGCCGCCGGTGATCGGCGGGCTGCATGGTTATCTGGGTTACGACATGGTGCGGCTGATGGAGGATATTCCGGCCCTGAAGCCGGATGTGCTGGGCATCCCCGAGGCCATTCTCACCCGCCCTGGCTTGCTGATCGTATTTGACAGCGTGACCGATGAAATGACCCTGGCAGCCCCGGTTTACCCCCGCGCCGGGGTTGATGCGGCGCAGGCTTATGCGCGGGCTGAGGAGGCGCTGAACAAGCTCAGCCTCGGGCTGGAGGCGGCGGTGCCCAAGCTCACCGGGCGGCTGCTGGAGCCATTGGAGCAAAACTCCAACATTGAGAAAGACGAGTTTCTCGGGATTGTCGAAACCGCCAAGAATTACATCCGCGCGGGCGATGCGTTTCAGATCGTCCCGTCCCAGCGTTTCGAGGCACCGTTCTCGCTGCCCGCCTTCGCACTGTACCGCAGCTTACGCCGGATCAACCCGGCACCCTTCCTGTTTTTCCTGGATTTCGGAACCTTCCAGGCTGTGGGCTCATCGCCTGAAATTCTGGTGCGGCTGCGTGACGGCATTGTCACCATCCGCCCGCTGGCTGGCACGCGCAAGCGCGGTGCGACGTCTGCGGAAGACGTGGCGCTGGAGGAAGAATTGCTGGCGGACCCGAAGGAGCGCGCCGAGCATCTGATGCTGCTCGATCTTGGCCGCAACGATGTCGGCCGGGTTTCGCAAACCGGTTCCGTGCGGGTGGTGGAAAGTTTCGCCATCGAGCGGTTTTCGCATGTGATGCATATTTCCTCGACCGTGGAAGGGCGGTTGCAACCGGGGCTGGAGGCGCTGGACGCGCTGATTGCAGGGTTTCCCGCGGGAACACTCTCCGGTGCGCCAAAAGTGCGGGCGATGCAGATCATTGAGGAGCTGGAGCCCTCCCGGCGCGGGCTTTATGCCGGGTGCATCGGTTATTTCGCCGCCAATGGCACCATGGATACCTGCATCGGCCTGCGCACCGCTTTGGTGAAGGACGGCAAAATGTATGTGCAGGCAGGCGTTGGCGTTGTAGCTGATTCCGACGCGGAAGCCGAATATATGGAAAGCGTGCAAAAGGCCCGCGCCTTGTTCCGCGCCGCTGAGGATGCGGTGCGTTACGTGGCAGCACCTGAGGTTTAAACCATGATTCTTCTGATCGATAATTACGACAGCTTTACCTTCAATCTCGTGCAGTTCTTTGGCGACCTTGGCGCGGAATGCGTGGTGAAGCGCAACGATGCGCTGAGCGCGCAAGATGTGCTGGCGATGCAGCCGGAGGCGGTGGTGCTCTCCCCCGGCCCCTGCACACCCAATGAGGCAGGCATCTGCCTGGACATGGTGGCCGCCGCCGCCGAGGCAAAGCTGCCTTTGTTTGGCGTGTGCCTTGGCCACCAATCCATCGGCCAGGCGTTTGGCGGGCAGGTGGTGCGCGCACCCCAGCCCGTGCACGGCAAAACCAGCCCGGTGTTTCACGAGAATTCGGATGTGTTTGAGGGTCTGCCCAACCCGTTCACCGCGACGCGCTACCATTCGCTCATCGTGCAGCGCGCCAGCCTGCCCACCAGCCTGGTGCCCACCGCCTGGACGGAGGATGATATCATCATGGGGCTGCGCCATGTGGAACTGCCGATTTATGGCGTGCAATTCCACCCGGAGAGCATCGCCACCTCTCACGGCCATGATATTCTGCGTAATTTCCTGCGGCTTTCCGGTGCGAAGGTGCCGGCCCTCGCGTGAGCCCCTCGCTTAAACCGGTTTTGGCCCGGCTGGGCCGGGGGGAGAGCCTGTCTGTTGCCGAGGCTGAGGAGGCGTTCGGCGTGGTGATGGATGGCCAGGCCACACCAGCGCAGATTGGCGGGATGCTGATGGCCATGCGCGTGCGCGGCGAGACGGTGGCGGAGCTGACCGGTGCCGTCACCGCGATGCGAAGCCGGATGACGCGGATTGAGGCACCGGAAGGGGCGATCGACGTGTGCGGCACTGGCGGCGATGGCGCGGCCAGCCTCAACATCTCCACCGCCGTTACCTTTGTGCTGGCGGCCTGCGGGGTGCCCGTGGCCAAGCACGGTAACAAGGCGCTTTCCTCGCGCTCTGGTGCGGCGGATGTTCTGGGGGCTTTGGGCATAGAGATTGAACCGCCGGTGGAGCGGCTCTCGGCGATTCTGCGCGAGGTGGGTTGCGTGTTCATGTTCGCGCCACGCCACCATCCGGCGCTGCGCCACGCTGCGCCAGTCAGGGTGGAGCTTGGTACCCGCACGATTTTTAACCTCACCGGCCCGATGGCCAACCCCGCCGGGGTGAAGCGCCAGCTTATGGGTGTGTATGACCCCGCCTGGGCGCGCTCGGTGGCGGAAACATTGCGCGGTCTTGGCACGCAAGCGGCCTGGGTGGTGCATGGCGGCGGCATGGATGAGCTGGTGCTGGACGG
>JAGWIL010000222.1 GCA_028866335.1 Rhodospirillales bacterium | reverse complement strand
GGATTCCATGGAGTTCATCTCCAGCCGCATCCTCGCCGCCATGCGCCGCTACCGCGCCCAATTGCTGCCGCCGCTGTTCGGCGCACTCACCAAATTCGCGTCCGAGGCGGAATATTCCTGGCACACGCCAGGCCATACCGGCGGCTCGGCCTTTCTGCGCTCCCCCGCCGGGCGCATGTTCTACGATTATTTCGGCGAAAAGCTGCTGCGGGCGGATCTGTCCATCTCCGTGGCCGGGCTTGGCTCATTGCTGGACCATACCGGCCCCATCGGTGCAGCGGAACGCTACGCGGCGCATGTGTTCGGGTCGGACCGCTCTTATTTCGTCACCAACGGCACCTCCACCGCCAACCGCGTGGTGATGACAGCCTCTGTCGCGCGCGGCGAAATTGTGCTGGCGGACCGCAACGCGCATAAATCCATCGAGCATGGGCTGGCCCTCACCGGCGCCAAACCCGCTTATCTGCTGCCTTACCGCAATCATCTGGGCATGATCGGCCCCATACCCGCCGCTTCACTCACGCCGGAGGCGGTTTCCCATAATCTTGCCACCTCCCGCCTCACCGCTGGTTGCGCGGAAAGGCCCGTGCTCGCCATCGTCACCAACTCCACCTATGACGGGCTTTGCTACAATGCGGCCAGGGTGGAGGAGCTGCTCAGCCCCTCGGTCGACCGCATTCTGTTCGATGAAGCCTGGTTCGGCCATGCGCGCTTCAACACGCTTTACAAAAACCATTACGCCATGCGCGGCGAGCCCTCGGCGTCTAACCGAACCGGGCCCACCATCTTCGCCACCCAATCAACGCATAAGCTGCTGGCCGCCCTCTCCCAGGCTTCCATGCTGCATCTGCGCGAAGGCCGGGTAAAAATCGCCCCCGTGCGTTTCAATGAATCATTGATGATGCACGCCTCCACCTCGCCCAATTACGCCATCCTCGCCTCCACTGATATCACCTCGGCGATGATGGACGGTGCGGGCGGCCAGCTTCTCACCTCTGAAGCCATCGCGGAGGCGATCTCCTTCCGGCAGACCATGGCGCGGCTGCAAGCGGAATTCTCCAACCGGGAAGATTGGTTTTTTGGCGTCTGGCAGCCGGATACCGTGCCCGGCGGGCAAGACTTCGCCGCCGCCCCGCTGGAGATGCTGGCGCAAGAACAATCCTGCTGGGCGCTGGAACCCGGAGAGGCCTGGCACGGCTTTACCGGGCTGGAGCCCGGCTATTCTATGCTGGACCCCATCAAAGTTACCCTCATCACCCCCGGCATGGCGCGCTCCGGCAAGCTGGAGCAAACCGGAATCCCCGCGCCGTTGCTCAATCATTACCTTGCGGAGCACGGCATCACACCAGAAAAAACCGCGAATTTCTCCATCCTGTTTTTGTTTTCCATAGGCGTTACCAAAGGAAAATGGGGTTCGCTCGTCAACGCATTGCTTGACTTTAAACGCGATTACGATGCCAACACGCCGCTTGCCCGCGCCTTGCCGCAACTCGCCGCTCTTTACCCCGCCGCTTATGGGGCGATGGGCCTGCGGGATTTAGGCCAGGCCATGTTCTCTGGCTTGCGCTCCACCGGCTACCCGGAGCGCTTGCAGGAGGCTTATAATTTCCTGCCCCAGCCTGAAATGATCCCCGCTGAGGCGCATGACCGGCTCATTCGCGGCGAAGGCGGCATGGCCAACCTCGCGGCCCTCGCGGGCGGCGTCGCCGCCACCGCCATCGTGCCTTACCCGCCGGGCATTCCGCTGCTCATGCCGGGCGAAAATTTCGGCACCATCGACGGCCCGGTGCTGCGCTACCTCGCGGCTTTGGAAGATTTCGACAAGCGCTTCCCAGGCTTCGCGCACGACACCCATGGCGTGGAACCAGGCGAGACCGGGTATCAGGCGTTGAGGTATTGAATATGGTGGGTTTCAGGAGAACGTTAGTAGTGCCAGACATTTCGTTTGTGTAGACTCAGCGCATCCCTCACCCCACCTGCGTTCTTCCAAACACGATTCTCTCACTTGCGCCATCGATATTATCGCGCAATAATCCGAGATAGTAACATAAAAATGGGAGAGCAAATTTGAAAATCGGGCCGATTCTGGCGAGCGCGCTGTTATGTCTTGGCCTAGCCGGGTGCGATACCTATACTGGAGCACCTTATCCCATATCGATTTCCGCCAACACAGTTCTGAAAACTTATGCACCAGCGCAGGTCACGCTACAGCCACTCACGTCAAGCGTGACGCCGCAACTGATGTGCCGGTTAGATGGACCGATTCATCTGCCCGGCGATGTTTCGCCAGAAACTTATTTCACCACAGCCTTCTCGGACCAGTTCGAACTCGCCGGGCTGAGTACTGACAAAACCGCGCCGGTCACGATCTCGGGCGAGATCACGCGGTTCGATTTCAGCAGCATGATCGGCGACGGGACCTGGAATTTCGGGATCACCTTGAATTCCTCGAACGGGCACAGCCTGAGTGTAAGCGAGGATTATCATTTTGCCGCCTCGTTCGTCGCAGATGCGGCCTGTCACAACGTTGCCGACGCCTATGCGCCGGCGGTTCAGGCGCTCGTGGAAAAAGCCGTGAATGACCCGGGGTTTGCAGCGCTGCTGGGAGCATCGGCTGCGGGGAATATGTGATTGGCGCGGTGCGCTCTCCCGCATTGTAAGAAGCGTTCAGATTGAGACGAGCAGGGGGCGTGGGATTGTGGCGTTTGAGGTCACAACACAGCGCCAACCGCCCCTCCCCGCCACAGCTCCCTCAATAAAACCTATGCAATCATAATTTAAATTATGGTTTTCCTAATCACCGCATCCCGGTAGAACTTGGCATATCCGCCGCAACCGGTTTCGCGGCGGGGCTTTAGCCATCTCGAAAAGGATCGCGCATATGCCAGTTGAACAGGTCGGAACGCTCGTCATCGGGGCCGGTCAGGCCGGAATCGCGATGAGCGAGCATCTGAGCCAGCAGGGCGTGCCGCATCTGGTGCTGGAACGCAGCCGCATCGCGGAACGTTGGCGCTCTGAGCGGTGGGATTCTCTCGTTGCCAACGGCCCGGCCTGGCACGACCGTTTCCCCAACCGCAGCTTCGCCCCCATCGGGCCAGACGAGTTCGCCCCCGCCCCCGCCATCGTGAAATATTTCGAGGATTATGCCGCGCAAATAAACGCCCCCATCCGCACCGGGGTGGAGGTGAAGGCGCTGCACCGCAAAGAGGATGGCTCCGGCTTCCGCGCCGAAACCTCCATCGGCACCATCGAGGCGAAGAACGTGATCTCCGCCACCGGCTCCTTCCAGCGCCCGCTTATTCCCACGCTTGTGCCAGCGGAGGCAGGCATCACCCAAATCCATTCCGCGCATTACCGTAACCCCGCGCAATTGCCGCCGGGTGCCGTGCTGGTGGTGGGGGCGGGCTCCTCGGGCGTGCAAATCGCCGATGAGCTGCGTGCCGCCGGGCGGCAGGTTTACCTCGCCACCGGCCCGCACGACCGGCCGCCGCGCCGTTATCGCGGGCAGGATTTCGTCTGGTGGCTGGGGGTTCTGGGCATGTGGGGTGCCACCGCCCCCGCACCCGGCAC
>JAGWIL010000015.1 GCA_028866335.1 Rhodospirillales bacterium | reverse complement strand
CTGGATGGCGCGGTGGAATTTCCGCCCCATAAACTCAGCCAGGCCACCCCGAAGATAAATGATAACCTGGACCTGCTGGACCCGGATTTCGCCGCCACCGTGCATGACTACGAAGCCCTGGCGGAAACCTCCCTCAGCCTGCCAGTCCCGGATTATCCGCTTATCAAAACCATCTTGCCGGGATGGGACAACGATCCCCGCCGCGAGGGCAAGGGCCTTGCCTTGCACAACGCCACCCCGGCCAAATACCAGGACTGGCTGGAGAAGCTTATTCGTTACGCGGCGGATCATCCATTTTACGGCCAGAAAATTATCTGCGTGAACGCCTGGAATGAATGGGCGGAAGGCGCGTTTCTTGAACCCGATATCCATGCGGGTGCCGCGTTCCTCAACGCCACGGCGCGGGCCATCTGCGAACACAATACGGCCGACCTCTCAGCGGGTATTTTACTAGTGGGCCACGATGCCCATGCTCATGGCGCGCAGATGCTGCTGCTGCATATTGCCCGGCAATTAAAGCGGCAATGGGGCATTAAGGTGCATCTGCTGTTGCTGGGCGTTGGGCCGCTCTTGGCGCAGTATTACGAAGTGGCGGAAGTCACCATCGCTTATGACAAAACCATTATCGGCAACCATCTGGACCAGTACCGGCGCTTGGGGCTGCGCCATGCAATCGTCAACTCCGCCGCATCGGCGCGGGTGGTGCCCTGGGCGGAGCTGCGCAACATAGAATGTGTGCTGCTGGTGCATGAGCTACCGCAATTGCTGAAGGAATATAACCTCGAAATTCAGGCGCGCCTGGGCGGGGCCGCCGCGCGGAAGGTGATCTTTTCCTCCGCCTTCGTGGCGGAAAAATTCCGAACGGCTGTGGGGCTGGATGGCAGCAACGAAATTGTGCTGCCACAAGGCAAACAAATCAATTTCGACCCGCTGGCGCGTGCACGTATCAGAACCGAGCTGGGGGTAAGCGAGGCGGATTTCGTAATTCTGGGTGCCGGTTTCGCGGATATCCGCAAAGGGTTCGATCTGTTTCTGCAATTGGCGCGGCGTATTTCCGCCAAGCGGAAAGACGTTCATTTCCTCTGGGTCGGCAATTCAGAACTCAAAATCAAGACTTATCTTGAGCCAGAAATGAATTTGCTGCGCGAAAAAGGAGCTTTCACGCATATTTCTTTCACAGCCAAAATGGCCGATTATTTCTCCGCCGCAGATGTGCTGGCATTAACCTCGCGTGAAGACCCGCTGCCGACAGTGGCGATCGAGGCCTTTGCCTGCGGCATTCCATGCGTGGCGTTTGATGAGACGGGTGGGATACCGGAATTGCTGCGTGCCGAGGCGGCTGGGTTTGTTGCCCCGCAAGCCGATCTCGATGCGTATCAAGCCGGGTTGGAAGCCATGCTGGACCATGAGGCGTTAAAAAAACAACGCCCCCGCATTATGAAAATGGCGGAGGAACGCTTCGATTTTCCGCTTTATATCGACAAGCTTTTGGGCCTTGCGGCACCTGGCCTGAAGCGCATCAGCGCAATTGTACTGAATTACAATTACGCCGCGTATTTACCTGAGCGCCTCGCCAGCATTTTTAACCAGAGCTACCCGATTCAGGAAGTTCTGCTGCTGGATGATGCCTCCAGCGACACCAGCCTGACCGTGGCAGCCGATACCGCCGCGCAAGCCAAGCGCGATATCAAAATTCTGGTGAACCAGGAAAATTCCGGCTCCGTTTTCGCGCAATGGCGCCGCGCGGCAGAAGCAGCAAAGGGCGATTATGTGTGGCTGTGCGAAGCCGACGATGCTGCCCACCCTGCCTTTCTGGCTAGTTTGGTGGAGGCGCTGGAACGCAACAATACCGCCTTGCTCGCCTTTACCGACAGCCGCGCCGTGGACAAAGCCGGGCAAGAAACCATGCCAAGCTATCAGAGCTATTACTTTCAATCCGGCGTGCGAGACCTCGCGGCTTCGCGGCATTGGGAAGCAAGGGAGTTCGCAAACAAACTGTTAACTGTTCGCAATTTAATTCCGAATGTCAGTGCTGTGCTATGGCGGCGTGAGGCGCTGCTGAACGCGCTGGAGAGCGTGCCAGACCTTGAAAGCTGGAAGCTCGCGGGGGATTGGCGGCTCTACCTCGAACTGCTCGCCAAGCAAGCCGGTTCAGTGGTTTACGTGGCTGAACCCTTGAACACACACCGCCGCCACCAGGGGGGCGTCACCGCCAAATTAGATACGACCGCGCATCTGCAAGAGATCGAGCGCCTGCACAAGGTTGCGGCCGGTCTGCTGGGTATGGACGACGACGCCCTAGCGGCGCAGGCGCAATACCGTGCCCAGCTCGCCCAACAATTCGCAACCGCACAAAACTCTGCCCCGCGCCCTGTTGCCAGACGCAAGAAGGTCTGATTGTACTATCCTTAAGACCCTGAAGAGCGATTTGGAGTGCCCATGAAAATCCTGTTAACCGGCGGTTGCGGCTTTATCGGTTCCGCCGTTGTCAGGCGCGCCATCCGCCAGCAAGGGCATCAGATCGTCAATATCGATAAGATGACCTATGCCGCGTCCGAGGATGCGCTGGAGGGTGCGCTCACCCACCCAAACCATTTGCTGGTAAAGCAGGATATCTGCGACCTTGCTGGCATCCGTGCCGCCTTCGCAGCACATCAGCCGGATGCGGTAATGCATCTCGCCGCCGAGAGCCATGTGGACCGCTCGATTGATGGCCCGGCCGCCTTTGTGCACACCAATGTCACCGGCACCTTCATCATGCTGGAAGCCGCGCGGGAATATTTCGCGACGCTCTCTGGCGAGAAAAAGGAGCGTTTCCGCTTCCATCACATCTCCACGGATGAAGTGTTCGGCGCGCTGGAAGATAACGACCCGCCGTTTAACGAGCACACGCCTTACGACCCGCGCAGCCCGTACTCCTCCTCCAAGGCAGCCTCCGACCATCTGGCCCGCGCCTGGATGCACACATATGGCCTGCCGGTCATCGTCTCCAACACCACCAATAACTACGGCAAATGGCAGTTTCCTGAGAAGCTGATCCCGCTGGTGACGCTGAACGCCATCGAGGAAAAGCCGCTGCCGGTTTATGGCGCCGGTCTGAACACGCGCGACTGGCTGTTCGTGGACGACCATGCCGAGGCGCTGCTGAAAATTGTCACCCAGGGCGTGCCGGGCGAAACCTATTGCATCGGCGCCCGCCAACCCCGCAAAAACCTCGACGTGGTGAAGGCCATCTGCGCCATTCTGGATCAGAAGCTGCCCAGCCCCAACGGCGCGCGTGAGCGGCTGATCACCTACGTGACCGACCGCCCCGGCCATGACAATCGCTACGAGATCGACCCCGGCAGTGCTGAAAAGGCGCTGGGCTGGAAAGCCGCGCATGATTTCGAGCGGGGCCTGGCCGTCACCATCGGCTGGTATCTGGATAACCAGCCCTGGTGGGAGGGTATCCGCGCCAAAACATATTCCGGGCAGCGGCTGGGAGCGGCCGCATGATAACCAAGGGCATCATCCTCGCCGGCGGTTCCGGCACACGGCTGCACCCCATCACCCAGGCCAGCTCCAAGCAGCTTCTGCCGGTTTACGACAAACCAATGATCTATTACCCGCTTTGCACGCTGATGCTGGCGGGCATCCGTGAGGTGTTGATTATCTCCACCCCGCAGGATCTGCCGCAATTCCAGCGCCTGTTCCATGACGGCTCACATCTTGGCATCCGCATTTCTTATGCCGAGCAGCCGAGCCCGGATGGTCTGGCGCAAGCCTTCCTCATCGGTGAGGACTGGATCGGCGGCGATGCCTGTGCCCTGGCGCTGGGGGATAACCTGATCCATGGCGACCATCTTTCCACCCTGCTGCGCGCCGCCGGTGCCCGGCCGGAAGGAGCAACGGTGTTTGCCTACCAGGTGCGGGACCCAGAGCGTTACGGTGTGGTTTGGTTCGACGCGGATGGCAAAGCCGTCGATATCGTCGAGAAACCAACCGAGCCCAGCTCCAACTGGGCCGTCACCGGGCTTTATTTCTACGATAAGCGCGTGACAGAGCTCGCGAAGAAGGTGAAACCCTCCGCGCGAGGCGAGCTTGAGATCACCGATCTCAACAACATGTATCTGCAAGAGGGCACGCTGAAGGTCGAGCGCCTTGGCCGTGGCACCGCCTGGCTGGATGCCGGTACACCGGACAGCCTGCTGCAATCGGCCAATTTCGTGCAGACCATCCAGGACCGGCAAGGCAATCTCGTCGGCAGCCCGGAAGAAGTGGCCTTCCGCATGGGCTTTATAGACGCTGAGCAGCTCCGCGCCCGCGCCAAACTAATCACGAAGACCGAACTTGGCCGCATTCTCATGAACATTGCCGATGGGGTGCATCACTGATGAAGATCGAATCGCTCGCCATACCCGAGGTTAAACTCATCACCCCGCCTAAATTCGGAGACAGCCGGGGATTTTTCTCCGAAACCTGGAGCACCGCCAAGCTGAAACCCCAGGGGTTTGACGAACATTTCGTGCAGGACAACCAGAGCTTCTCCGCCCAGAAAGGCACATTGCGCGGCCTGCATTGCCAGGCTTCGCCCTTCGTGCAGGGCAAGCTGGTGCGCGTTATTCGCGGCGCCATCTGGGATGTTGCGGTGGATATCCGCCAGGGCTCACCCAGCTTCGGCAAATGGGTGGGAGCGGAAATCTCCGAGGAAAACTGGGCGCAAATCTGGGTGCCAGGCGGGTTTCTGCACGGCTTCATCACACTCACCGAGAATACTGAAGTGATCTACAAGGTCACCGGCGATTACGACAAAGCCTCCGAGCGCGCGGTGATCTGGAACGACCCCACTTTGGGCATAAACTGGCCCGTGCCGCCGGAAGGCGTAGTGCTGTCGGACAAGGACAAAATCGCCCCCGCCTTCAACCCGGAAGATCACTGGTTCACCTATTCATGATCCTCGTCACCGGTGCCTCAGGGCAATTGGGGGATGCACTCTCCCGCCGCCTTTCCGCGCGGGGTGCCGCCTTCACCGCCGTGCAGCGCCCGGATTTTGATTTCGAGAAGCCGGAAACAATCGCCGCCTGCTTTGAAACCACCAAACCCAGCCTGGTGATAAACGCCGCCGCCTACACAGCGGTGGACAAGGCCGAAACCGACCAGGAGGCTGCTAAAGCCAGCAACCATACCGGCCCGCTGGAACTGGCGAAATTATGCGAAGCGGCTTGCATCCCGTTCATCCACGTCTCTACCGATTACGTGTTTAACGGCGACAAGGGTGAACCTTACCTGGAAACCGACCCCACCAGCCCCACTGGGGTTTACGGTGCCACCAAGCGCGATGGGGAAGAGGCGATTCTGGCCACCAGCGCGCAAGCCATCATCCTGCGTACCGCCTGGGTATATTCCGCCCATGGCAAAAATTTCGCGCGCACCATGATAAATGCCGGGCGCAAAATGCCGATTTTGCGCGTGGTGGCAGACCAGCGCGGCACCCCCACGGCGGCGGGCGATCTGGCGGATGCCATTCTCGTAATTACGGACAGGATTTCCGCCACGGGCTGGCAGCCGGAATACCGCGGCATCTTCCACGCCACCGGCAGCGGCGAGACCACTTGGCACGGCTTTGCCACAGCTATTTTTGCGGATGCGGCGAAGCAAGGTTACCAACCGCCGGAGGTGCAGCCTATCGCCACGGCGGATTGGCCAACCCCCACCCGCCGCCCGCCCGATTCGCGGCTGGATGGCGGCAAGCTCGCCCGGGTGTTCGGCACGGCTTTACCACCTTGGCGCGAAACCCTCCCCGGCGTAGTCGCCGAATTGATAAAGCTTGACCCATAACATAACGAAAAAATTACATTAATTCCGCCCCATACACGCTCTACGTGTGGTAGGAGCGTTGCCATGAAACGAAGAGCTTCTCTATAGTCTCGACGAGGTTCATGTAACTATTGATCTGTGGGCAAATGATCTATTTCAGCTCACAATTGGGCAGTGAAGGAGAAGTTTAGGCTTAATGAGCCCTGCTTCATCACCGGGCGCCGCGAATACCGGGGTCGCCATTCTTTTATCCACCTTTAACGGGCGGGAATTTCTGCACGTTCAACTGAACAGCTTTCTGGCTCAGACCCATGAGCGGTGGGTATTGCATTGGCGCGACGACGGCTCAGCCGACGACACCGTGGCCATCATGCGCGAATTCGCCGCCCGCGTGGGGCCAGAGCGTTGCGTTGAATCGCCCTCATCAGGGCCGCATCTGGGTGCAACCGCAAGCTTCCTCACCTTGCTACGCGAAAGCATAGGCGCCATGGCGGTGGCTTTTGCGGACCAGGACGATGTCTGGCTGCCGGAAAAGCTGCACGCCGCCGTGGAAATGCTGGCAGATTCGGGTGAAACCCCCGCCCTTTATTGCGCCCGGCAATATCTGGTGGATGAGGCGCTGCGCGGCGCCAAACTCTCAACCCATTATCAAGGTGTAGCCGGATTCCCTGCATGCCTCACTCAGAACATCGCCAACGGGAATACGCTGGTGATGAACGCCGCCGCCGCCGCACTTGTGGCCACTTCAGGCGAGCCAGAGGGCACGGTGCATGATTGGTGGAGCTACATCATCGTCTCCGCCTGTGGCGGGGAAATTTTGTTCGATGAGCGGCCCCAGGTGCTCTACAGACTGCATAAGGGTAATCTGATCGGCCGTGCCCAGCCGCTTTACGCCCGGGCTTTAGCTGCCATCCGGCGCGGCCCCATGGTTTATATCACCATGATGCAACGCCATACCGACGCTTTGATTACTCAGGCACCAAAACTAACCCACGAGGCAAGGCAGGATCTAACCCTGGTGCGGCAGGGGCTTTACGGCGGCTTCTTAAACCGCATCCTGGCGCTGCGCTGCCAGCGTTTCCGCCGCCGCACCGCGCTTGAGAATCTCCTGTTCCGCTTCTGGTTTCTTACCAACCGGCGCTTTCTGCTTGCCGCCGCCACAAACAGAAGGGCGGCATTGCCCAGCCTACCACAGCCTACGCCCCGTTATCAGGAAACCGGGAGTTAACCCGGCCAGGAAGCCCTGGTTAAGCCCCGCGAATATCCTGCCAATCCTCGGTGAAGGGCTTCTTGCGGAAGGTCGCCCAGATAAAATTCATCGTGTAGCGCAGCCCAATGGTGAACACGCCCTCCCCCACCAGCCGCCTTCCCGAGGATTGCGCCGGCAGGCGGAAGGTGAATTTTACCGTTCCCACCTTTGAAAGCCGGTTCGCCATGTCCGTATCCTCGCCATAGAAGGAGAACCGAAGGTCAGGGTTGCCGAGCTTGAGCATCGCGGCGCGTTTGACGATAAAATTACCGCCCTGGAGCATGGACCCCACATTCAAGACGTAGTGATTAAACACATAAGCGAGCCAGGCCAGGCGATAATAGCAGGCAACCACGGCATTCACCTTCCTCGGCACGCCGTAATAGACATACGGGCCGGAAAGCCCCACCAGCGCCTCCGAACGACCGAACTGGCGCAACACCTCCGCCAGCCAGCCCGGCGGGATAATCGTATCCGCGTCGATATTGGCGATCAGCGTGCCGGTCGTATTCTCAAAGCCGGTCCACCGGGCTTGCACCAGCCCTTTGCGCGGCTCATCCACCACCTGCACACCCTCAATTGCAAGGGCCACCGCGCGCGTATCATCGGTGCTGGCGTTGTTCACCACGATAATCTCCGCATCCTGCCCCAGCCTCAACCCGGTTCGGCTGATTTCATCCCGGATTGCGGAGAGCGAACGCGGGAGCAAAACTTGTTCGTTATAAGCCGGAA
The DNA here is from genome assembly GCA_028866335.1 of Rhodospirillales bacterium. The sequence continues at coordinate 10,173 of JAGWIL010000015.1, read as the reverse complement.
CGACGAAACTGATCTTCATTGCGCATAAGCTCCTGAGACTCGGCGGTACGAACCCCCTCGACCGGTTATGAACAAGGCGTGACTGTGGAAAGCGAATGATCGTTTGATGAAAAACGGCAAAAATGCCAGATTTCCACGAATAATTCAGCTTAAATCGTGTCCCGCTGGCTTTGGCGCCCTAATTCGCCAGGGCCGGTTGACATATCCAGGCAGGGGCGGCATACCGCGCCTCCAATTGACCCATTCTAGCCGAGATATCCGATGAAGATCCGTAACTCTCTGAAATCCGCGAAGCTTCGCGACAAAAACTGCCGCGTTGTCCGCCGCCATGGCCGGGTGTACGTGATTAACAAGAAAAACCCGCGCATGAAGGCGCGTCAGGGCTAATTCTTTCAGCTTCACTTTGAGGCGGCAGGCAGCCCGGCATTCGTCGGGCTTTTTGCGTTATGGGCCATCCGCCGCCGCCAGGGGTCGTGCCCCTGGGATTAACGTTAGTTAGCCTGCCAGCAGGGCCAGAGGGCGAGGCCAGAACATACCAGCCCGAGCGCGATAAGCATTATAAGCTCCGGCCAGCTCGGAATTGTCGAATTTCCGCTCCTCCCGCGAAGCTGCCTCAATATACAAAGCCGTCATCAGAACAGGTGCTATCCACCCTAGCAGCCCGTGAACAGCCACCGCCGTGCCCAACCAGAACAGAATATAAGCCAAGTAAAACGGGTGGCGCACATAACGGTACGGCCCGTGTTGCAGCAGAAAACTCGGCGCATCGGTGTCGAAAGCCAAGGTTGGCGGGGTATAGCGGCTGGCGTTTACAGCAGCAGCAAACACAGCGAACGATACGGCAAACAGCCCCAGTGAAATCAACCACAGGGAAGACACGCCTTGGGTAAGGCGAAGCAGGAAGGCCACGAACAAAGCCAGGCTGAGCAGACTTGTGACCTTCATGCCCAGCGGCATCGCCCCGGTGGAGCGAAAATGCTTACTCACCCCCCAGGAGAACGCGGCGAAGCAAGCTAACGCGGCGATGCCTGTAACGGCTGTAAAAAGAACATGCATTCGAAAAAACCTTTGGCAACAAAACATAAATCGCTTTAGTCGGCGAATACCTTAACGGTTTCGCCCGCCAGCAGGTTACCATAGGCACGCTTGCTCGAGGCATCGGTTGCGACAAACGGGATATCCGACATCAGTTTTTCATAACGCGCGCTGGGGCAAAGCATCAGATTTGTCTCGAACTTCACCCCGGCGTAACGGCGCGGCCCGGCAACGTATTCAAAATGCATGCGTTTATAGAAAGACGTGTGGTTCCGGCGCACGCAGTTGAGCATCATGTCAGCACCTTCCTCAATCACCAGGAAGGAGACGAAGCGATACAGAACAAACACCAGCATGAAATCATCGGCATAATCTGGATGACGGACGAGCCGGTTGATTTCGGTAAGCTTCGCCGGGCGGCCGGTCTGGACGCCATCGGCAAGGGCCATCACGTCCTCAGAAAAGATGCGCTTGGCGGGAATATCGCTCCAGCCCGTCAGCGCGGGGTCGTTGATCAACGTGCACAACCGCACCGAGGCCGCCGGCCGGCCATGTTTATAAATCACCACACACCGGCTATTGGGCAGAAGATCATCGGCGTCCGAGAACTGTCCGCCGGGCATCGGGTCGATATATCCGCCAGAGAGATAGCTAGCATGGCGGATCGAAAATGCATCCGCCCTCGTCTGTTCATCTATCGCTAGCTTGGCGGTCAACCCTTCAGGTTCTCCGATAACCCGACCGCGAACAAGACCCGTCGTCTGATATTTAAGTGAACTCACGGTAAATTCTCCTTGATCTGCAACTAAAACAAGAAAGATTAGAAACTAATTCTCTCGAAAGATGTAGCCATAAGATTTATTGACAAGCTGATACAATCTGTTTCTGTCAGGAATGCTTTGTTAACGAATCCCGTATTTTTCTTGTTTTCGCAGCTTAAGATTTTGTAATAGTATATTGTTATTTTTACTTCGAAGCGATTCGTCACCTAGAATTGAGACGCAAGTTTCCGCTGGTATAATGAACTAAAAAACTTTAAATTACGAAAATGATTTCTTTAATCAATTTTCACTAAGCAAAATGAAATCATCAATTAATTATGGTATTTTCTAAAAAAAGATAGTACTTTAGGTTGTATGCCATGAGAGTGGCTTTTTATGTTTTTTAGCACTTGAAAGTCGCAGCCTAGTTTTTCATGACCGATTCGTCCTTTACCACCTTCAACCGTCGGCTTCAGTTTCCGCGCACGCGGCAATTGTTTGCTCAGCTGCGGAAAATTGTTGGCAAGTTTGTCATGGGGTCGCCGATCCCCTTGGATTTGAGCGAACGCATACTTCTCGATCAGGCAACAGATTTCAGCTACGTGATGAGCGCGATCTCGCTGCTTGGCCTGAGTACGATCGGGTTGATTTTTTCAGATTTTTTCGAGTCAGCCAGTAAACTTTTCTCCTCCGCAGACAAAATTGCCCTTTTAGCAACGACTTGCGGCGTTTCAGCCTGCTATCTGGCAATTCTCTTTAGTGCCCATCGTTGGCTGCTCCACCCCGCCGTTAATCCGCAACACGCCAAGGCATACATCGCCAAAATGGCGCGCATCCTGTTCCTGTTGGGGCTTTTCTGGTTCTGTCTTTTGGTCGTCACTGTTGGGCAGGCCACCCCTGGCCAGTTAAATCTTCTTTACGGCATTATGGCAGGCTGCCTGGCCACGCCGGTGATGGTGTTTCCCGCGGTATGCGCCTTCGCCTTCTGGCTGCCGGTATCGGCCGGCATCTCTATTGCTGTCATTGTTTCCCATCAGGCGGATTTATTCGCCGTGCTTGATCTGCTTTCCTTCATCGGGCTCACCGGCTTTTGTATTTTTTACCTTAACCGGCGGATGAACGAGCGCGCCATCGGTTCCATACGGCTGGAGGAAAACGCCGAGGTTATCCGGCTGCTGTTGAAAGACTTCGAGGAAAGCGCCTCCGATTGGCTGTGGGAAACCAACGCCAAAATGGAGCTGCATGAGGTAAGCCAGCGTCTCATTCAGGTGGCGCGGCGCCCGGCGGAGAGTTTCCATGGACTTTTCCCTGAGGCAATGCTGGGTGAGGACACAATACAAAACGCTGCTCCCGGCAGCACGATGGAGAGGCTGCAACGAGCCCTCAACGAACGTTCACCCTTCCGCGACCTTGTGGTGCCTGTAACAATCGAAGGCGATCAACGTTTCTGGTCGCTCACGGGCAAACCAATTCTGGACAAGGAGGGCCGCTTCGGCGGCTATCATGGTGTCGGGTCCGACATTACCGGCCAGCGCCGCCAGCAGGAGCATATCGCCTTCCTTGCCCGGCATGACAGCCTGACCAGGCTCGCCAACAGGATGCTGTTCTCGGAAGTGCTGCATCAATGCTGCGACACCGCGAACATCGCCGGTTTTGCGATGCTCTGCCTGGATCTTGATCATTTCAAAAACATCAACGACACGCTGGGCCACGCCACGGGTGATGCCGTGCTGGTGGCAGTGGCGGAGCGCCTACGCGGCTGCATCCGGGAATTCGACCTCGCGGCGCGGCTGGGCGGAGATGAATTCGCGATCATCGTCATTACCGCGGATAAAAACGAGGCCTGGAACATCGCCTCTCGCATCATCGAGCGCATCATGCGACCTTTCCAATTCGATGGGCAATTGCTGCAAATTGGCGTTTCCATCGGCATCACCATGGCCCCGGAGGACGGCACAACCCCGGCCCAGCTCATGAAAAACGCGGATCTCGCCCTCTACCGCGCGAAAAGCGACGGGCGCGGCATCGTGCGCGTGTTCGACACGGAGATGGACGAAGCGATGCACGCACGCCGCGCGATGCAAGCAGCTTTGCGCCAGGCCTTGAGCCGTGAAGAGCTCACCGTCATGTTCCAGCCCATTGTCAATCTAAGAGATAACCGGATCGCTGGGGCGGAGGCACTGGTGCGCTGGCATCACCCGGAGCTTGGCAACGTCCCGCCCTCACAATTTATTCCGCTTGCCGAGGAAAGTGGGCTGATCGAGGAGATCAGCGATTTCGTGTTGCGCCAAGCCTGCGCCGAAGCCGCCACCTGGCCCGGTGATATCACCATCGCGGTGAATATCTCGCCATTGCTAATCCGCGACCAGCAGATCGTGGAGCATGTAACCAATGTTCTCACCGCCACCGGCCTGCCGCCCACAAGGCTGGAGCTGGAAGTGGTGGAAAGCACCATGCTGGAATTCGGGAAGCCGACAGAGGATGCGTTGCGCCAGCTCCATCAGCAGGGCGTGCGTATCGCGCTGGATGATTTCGGCACCGGCTATTCCTCGCTGTCCTATCTGCGTCGCTTTCCCTTCGGCAAGGTTAAAATCGACAGCTCCTTCATCCGCGATCTCGGCCATGAAAAAGCCGACAACTCGATCGTGCTCGCCATTATCGGCCTTGCCGAGCGGATGAACCTGCTGGTGACCGCCGAAGGCGTGGAAACGATGGAGCAGGCGCAAATTCTGCGAAAATACGCTTGCCCGCAGGCACAGGGGTTTCTCTTCCATCATCCGCTAGGCGGCGAGGAGTTCGCGCGGCTGGTGGCCAACCAGGCTAACAACGCCGAATCTGGCGCCTTGTCGTTTTAGGGCTCTTGGCCGCACACGCCAGCAATGGCTAAGTAAGCGGTCATGAAGGAAGCTGCGGGTGCGTCGCCGGCCATGGCGCAATGGTTCGCTCTCAAAGCACAGCATGAAGATGCGCTGCTGTTTTTCCGTATGGGCGATTTTTACGAGCTGTTCTTCGCCGATGCCCAGGCTGCCAGCGCCGCGCTGGACATCGCCCTCACCGCCCGCGGCCAGCATCAGGGCCAGCCCGTGCCCATGTGCGGCGTGCCTGTCTCTCAGGCGGAAATCTACCTTGCCCGGCTGATCCGGCGGGGCTTCCGCGTCGCCATCGTTGAGCAGTTGGAAGACCCGGCAGAGGCCAAGGCACGCGGTGCCAAGGGGCCGCTCAAACGCGGCGTGGTGCGGCTCGTCACCCCCGGCACGCTTACCGAGGAGGCGTTGCTGGAGGCTGGGCGGGCGAATTTCTGCGCCGCCATCGTGGCGCATGAGGGCCGGTTCGGGCTGGCCTGGGCGGATATCTCAACCGGCCAGTTCGAAACCGAGCAGGCGGGTGCGGATGGGCTTGCGGCGATTCTCGGGCGGCTGGACCCGGCGGAGATTTTGGCGGCGGAGGACATTCCCCTCGGCCCCCATGCGGCAAGGCGGGTGGAAACCAAACGCATGGCGCTGGCCCTGCCGCTGAACGCTGAGGCGGCACGGCGGGAGCTGGCGCAGAAATTCGGCGCCGCCAGCCTGGATGCCTTCGGGGATTTTTCCACCGCTGAGGTGCTCGCCGCGGCTTTCGTGCTGGCCTATATCGAGGCGACCCAAATGGGCAACCTGCCCCGGCTTTCGCGCCCGGCCAGTGCCGGGCTCGCCGGGCAGCTCGCCATGGATGCCGCCACCCGCCAAAGCCTGGAACTTGCTAACGCCCGCGGCGGCACCGAAGCGGGAAGTTTGCTGGGTGCGGTCAAACGCACCGTATCCCCCGCCGGGGCACGGCTGCTGGCAAGCTGGGTCACCGCCCCGCTTTGCACGCTGGAACCATTGCTTGCCCGCCAGGCCGCCTGGCTCGCATTGCGGGATTCCGGCCAGGCGGAGGCTATGCGCTCTGGCCTGCGGGGTGCGCCAGACATGGCCCGCGCTTTGGGCCGCATCTCTCTTGGCCGCGCCAGCCCGCGCGACCTCGCCGCCATCAAAGCCGGGCTGAAAGCGGGCATGGCCCTCGCCCCCTTGCTGCCGGATGGTGTTGCGTTGCTGAAAGCCGCCGCCCTCAATCCTGCTCCGAATTTGCTAGCCACCTTGCAGGCTGCCCTGGCCGAACCCGCCCCGCTGCGGCTGGATGAAGGCAACGCCATCGCCCCTGGCTTCGATGGCGAGCTGGATGCCGAACGCGCATTGCGGGACGACACGCGCCGCATCATCGCGGCATTCCAGACCGAACTTGCCCAACGCTACGACGTCGCCGCTTTGAAAATCCGCCATCACGCCCAGCTTGGCTATGTGCTGGAAGCCCCGGCCGGGGCGGTGGAGGGGCTGCGGGCCTATCCTGAGCTGCAACTCCGCCAGGGCATGGCCAACGGGGCGCGCTTCACCCAGCCGGAACTTTCAGATCTCGACCGCCGGATCACCGAGGCCGGTGCCCGTGCAGGCGCGCGGGAGCGGCTGGTGTTCTCCTGGCTGGTAAAACAAGTGCTGGAGGCGGCAGAACCACTCGCTGAATGCGCGGCGGCGCTGGCGCTGGTGGATGTGCTGCAAAGTGCCGCCCAGCTCTCGCTTTCTGGCCGCTATTGCTGCCCGGAGCTTTCAGATACCGAAGCCTTCTGCATTACTGGCGGGCGCCACCCGGTGGTGGAAGAAGCGCTGCCACCGGGCACCGGCTTCATTCCCAACGCTTGCGAACTCTCCCCCAGCCAGCGGCTGATGCTGCTCACCGGCCCCAACATGGCGGGTAAATCCACCTTCCTGCGCCAGAATGCGCTGCTGGTGGTGCTGGCCCAGGCTGGCTTGCCGGTGCCAGCGGAGGCTATGCAGCTGGGGCTGGTTGACCGGCTGTTCTCGCGCGTGGGTGCGGCGGATGACCTCGCCTCTGGCCGCTCCACCTTCATGGTGGAAATGACGGAGACCGCCGCAATTCTGCACCAGGCGGGACCAAAAAGCTTCGTTATCGTTGATGAGATCGGCCGGGGTACGGGCACGCGCGACGGCCTGGCCATTGCCCAGGCGGTGCTGGAAAGCCTGCACAACCAGAACCGCTGCCGCGCCATATTTGCCACACATTTTCATGAGCTAGTGCAGCTTTCTGAAGCCCTGCCGCGCCTTAAGGCGCATACGATGCGGGTGAAGGAATTCCGCGGCGAGGTGGTGTTTATGCACGAAGTTATCGAAGGGGCCGCACAGAAGAGCTGGGGCGTGCATGTCGCGCGCCTGGCGGGCGTACCAGATGCGGTGCTGCGCCGGGCTGAAACCCTGTTAAAAGCCGCCGAACGCCAGCAGAATGCCGCAACCCCGCTGCCACTTTTTGCGGCTGCTCCGTCATCCGCGCCGCAAACCGAAGCTTTTCTGGACGCATTGCTTGTCCTGGAGCCAGATAGCCTTTCTCCGCGTGAAGCGTTAGGCCAGCTTTACCAACTGCGTGAGCAAGTGCGGCAAATACGCAGCGGCTTCACGGAAAATGCGAGCTAAATCGTTTGTCTTCATTTCCAACTCACCCCAGTTTGATTTAGCGTGTTCGGTATGCCTGAAACCAGGAAACTGCCCGATATCTCTGCCGCCCTCACTGAGTTCCTGAACGCGGGAAGCCCGCCTGCGCGGGATGAGGCGCTCATCGCTTTCCGCCGCCAACTTGGGCGGGTACAGATGCATGTGCAAACCTGCTTTGAGACGGATGGTTTGAACGGCCTCCAGGCCGCCCGGCTTCATGCCTGGTTGATGGATGAGCTGGTTGGCGCTTTGCTTACCTACACGCTGCGGCTTACCCCGCTTGCCCCGGAAGACAAGCTGGCCATGGCGGCCACCGGTGGTTATGGCCGCGCCACGCTGGCACCGTTTTCGGATATCGACCTGCTGTTCCTCACCGGCCCCACGCCATCCGCCGCGTTGAACAAGGCGGTTGAATTCATTTTGTATTTCCTGTGGGATCTTGGGTTGAAGGTCGGCCATGCCGTGCGCAGCCTGGAAGAATGCCTGCGTGAGGCGAAAGAGGATGTGACCATCCGCACCTCGATGCTGGATGCGCGCTGCCTCGCCGGGGACCGTTCGCTGTTCGCGCATTTCCAAACTGCCTTCCGCGCCGATTGCGCTGCGGAAGGCCCTGGCGAATACATCCACGAAAAGCAGGCCGAACGCGCCGCCCGCCACAAGCGGTTCGGCGATACACCCTTCATGGTCGAGCCGAATGTGAAAGAGGGCAAGGGCGGCTTGCGCGACCTGCAAACGCTCTACTGGCTCTCCCGTTATGTGTTCAACACTTTCGCCATGACCGAGCTGGTGGGCAAGGAAAGCCCCGGCGGCGGCATTCTCACTGAAACCGAGGCCCGCGCCTGCAAGCGCGCCTGGGAATATCTCTGGACCGTGCGCTTCCACCTGCATTACGTCGCGGGCCGGGCTGAGGAACGGTTAACCTTCGACTTCCAGCCCGTGGTGGGTGCCCGCATGGGCTATACCCGTCATGGCAGGCAGGACGGCGTGGAACGCTTCATGCGCCATTACTTCTTGGTGGTGCGGGAGGTTGCGCGCGTCACCAGCGTGCTGGAACCCGCCCTCATTCGCGTGGCCCTCGGCCCGCCCGCCATTGCCCCCACCACGGATGCCTCGCTCATCGCCGCAGGCTTCGTGCTGGCGGATGGGCAAATTCTGTTCGCACCCGGTCACGACCCAGCCACCGACCCAACCAGCATCTTCCGCATTCTCATTGAGGCGCGGGACCGCGGACTTGCCCTGCACCCCTTGGCTAAGCGCACCCTTATTCGTTGCGCGGCACTCGGCGCTGATTTGCGTGGCAATAAAAAAGCCGCTTCGCTGTTCCTCAACCTGCTATGCGGCGGCGATGGGCAGACCCCAGGCCCTGGCGGCGATTCTGCCGAATGGCTGGGCGTTTTGAATGAATGCGGCATTCTTGGCCGCTTCATGCCGGATTGGCGGCGCATCGTCGGGCAGATGCAGTTCGACACCTACCATGTTTACACGGTGGATGTTCATACCGTGCAGGCCATCCGCAACCTCAATTTGCTGGAAAACGGCAAGCTTAAGGAAGTCGCACCGGTCTCAACTGAACTCGTCGGCCAAATTCAGTCTCGCCGCGCGCTTTACGTCGCGGTTCTGCTGCATGATATCGCCAAGGGCCGCGGCGGCGACCATTCCGTGCTCGGCGCGGAACTCGCCCTTACCATCTGCCCGGCTCTGGGGCTGGACCAGGAAGAGACGGAAATGGTCTCCTGGCTGGTGCTGCACCATCTCCTGCTCAGCCAAACCGCCTTTTCCCGCGACATCGACGACCCGAAAACCATTCTGGACCTGGCCGACACGATTCAAAGCCCTGAGCGGCTGCGCCTGCTGCATATCCTCACAATTTCGGATATCCGCGCGGTTTCACCCAAGGTGTGGAATGGCTGGAAAGCAACCTTGCTGCGCGAGCTCTACACCAGGGTGGCGGAGGTTCTGGAAGGCGGGCTTTCCACCACCGAGCGCGATATGCGTATCGCAAAGGTAAAGGAGGTCGTAACCTCCCTGCTGAGCGATTGGCCCAGTGAGGCGCGGGAGGATTTCCTCTCTCTTGGCTACCCCAGTTACTGGCTGGGGTTCGACCCCGAAAGTATCGAGCGCCATGGCCGCATGATCCGCGATGCCAAAGCGCGGAACGCGCCGCTCACCATTCAAAGCGAGCCCCTGCCCGCCCGCGCGGTAACGGAGGTTGTGGTCTACACCGCCGACCATGCCGGGCTGTTCAGCCACATCGCCGGCGCGCTCGCCATTGCTGGCGCCTCGATCGTGGATGCGCGGATCCACACGCTCACCGATGGCATGGCACTGGATACGTTCTGGATTCAAGACGCCAATGGCGGCCCGTTCGAATCCCCCCACCGCCTCGCCCGGCTCTCCACCGCCATCGAACACACCCTCACCGGGCGTATCAAGCTGGCGGCGGAAATCCGCAAGGCGACCAAGAGCCTGGTGCCTGGCCGTATGCGCGCCATCCATGTGCCACCGCGCGTGGTGGTGGATAACCGCGCCTCCAACCGGCACACCGTTATTGAAGTGAACGGGCGCGACCGCCCCGGCCTGCTGCACGACGTAACGGCGGCCATCTCCGATGAAGGGCTGCAAATTGCCTCCGCGCACGTAACCACCTACGGCGTGCGCGCGGTGGACGTGTTTTATGTAAAAGACGTGTTCGGCATGAAGGTGGAGAACGAACGCAAACTCGCCCAGCTCCGCCAGGCCCTGCTCGCCGCATTAAAACCGACGATCGACGATACACCCCCGCCAACAGGAAGCTCTTCCAAACAACCCGCCGCGGCGGCGTAAACAACCGAGCATCAGGCATGGCCCTCAAGGTTTCTCCC